>PFGG01000076.1 GCA_002783405.1 bacterium (Candidatus Blackallbacteria) CG13_big_fil_rev_8_21_14_2_50_49_14
CTCCAAAATACTGCCTTGGTGTAAACTTTATTTATTTCTTCCGCAAATTCCTTACGAATCAAGCGAGAAGAAACAGCTTAAATATGCCTATCCCCTTGATTTTCAGATGCCTGCCCTCCAGCCCGCTTGTTTGAAGGTTAAGGAGCCTTAGCGGGCGTGTGAACGGAAGCGGGGGAACCCTGCTTTAACTCCGATTTTTTTTAGCCTGGAAAAAAAACCTGAAAAGCTTTGCCCGCGCTACACCTCATATATCCATACGGGCAGAGTTCCCCGCCATAAATGACGAGGTTAATTCTCTGAGGGGTGTTCACAACTTAATCTACACAGCACGAACAGGTCTCAGCAGTCTTCATACACCGTTTCAGAGCCGAACAAAGCGATTCCAATTCATGCGTCAAAGCTATGAGTTGGGAATTTATTTTAGGACGGTCAAACGCTTCTTTTTCAAGTAAATTTTCCAATTCAGAAGTTCTAAAATACAAAGGCTGAAGGCCAAGCATGCCTGTGGCTCCCCTCAGCTTATGAACCAGCATGTGTACTTCTGCATAATCTCCGATTTGCAGGCTGTGTTTAAGCAAAGCATAATCATAGCCATGAACACTTACAAACTCACGCAATAAACTCAATACGGCAGAGAAATCGTTGCTCCAGTGATTCAAAATCGCCCCCAGATTCAAACCGGGAATTTTATTTAAGCTGGCAAGTAGTTCTTTATTCGAGCGCCCCATTGATCCGCTACCCCAGATACAAAGTAAAAGAATTTCTTGATAATGAGTGTAGCTTCTATTTGTGTTTTTAATATGTTTTTGGAGCAGTTGAAAATATAATTTCATCAAAACAATCACATACAGTTAAAACAGCCAAAATTCAGCAAGAGCCTTTCACAATCATTGATATAATAGAGAAGTCGAGAGCCGCTGAGAATAAAAGCAAAAGTGGAACAGCCGTCAAGTCATGCTTCACTCACACAGAGATCTTGAAAACAGCCCTTTGTATCAGATGATTCCACAAATGCCCCATGGAGCAGCCCTGTATCGAATGCTCTATGATGAACAGGGCACTCCTGTTGACTATCTTACCTTAAGAGTCAACGCAAACTACGAAAGGTTGATCGGTGTTTCGCGTCAAGTAGTAGAAGGCCAACCCTGCAGCCAATTTTTACCCGACTCAGAACTCAAACACTGGCTTGAAATTTTTGGCCCGGTTTCCTTGGGTGGCCCACCTGTCGATTACGAAATTTATTCAGAAACCAATCAGAAGTATTTTACAGGCAGTGCTTTTTGCCCTGAGAAACATCTGTTTATCACCCTGTTTAAGGATATCAGCTCCCCAAAACTTGCCGAAGAGGCTTTGAAACGTGAAAAAAGCCTGCTTTCAGGTTTGGTTCACACCATTCCCGACCCTGTTTGGCTTAAGGATCCTGAAGGTCGCTACCTGAGTTGCAATCAGCGCTTTGAAGAGCTGTACGGAGCCAGCGAAATCGAAATTCGGGGCAAGCAGGACACAGATTTTGTCTCTGCAGAACTTGCCAATTTCTTTCGGGAAAATGATCTTGCCGCCATTCAAGCGGGGCACGCACTGCGCAATGAA
Organism: bacterium (Candidatus Blackallbacteria) CG13_big_fil_rev_8_21_14_2_50_49_14; assembly: GCA_002783405.1. Lineage (NCBI taxonomy): Bacteria > Candidatus Blackallbacteria > bacterium (Candidatus Blackallbacteria) CG13_big_fil_rev_8_21_14_2_50_49_14. Next base: position 1,591 of record PFGG01000076.1, read on the forward strand.
GAATGGCTGACCTTTGCTTCAGATGGCTATACAGGTCTGTTTGAGACCATTAAAACCCCTATGTATGACAGCCAGAAAAACCTGATCGGGGTTTTGGGAATTGCCCGGGATATCACAAACCAAAAGCAAACAGAGACCAGTCTTAAACGGGTAAATCAAACTTACGCGGTCTTGAGTGCCATCAATGAAGCCGTGATCAGAATTCGCGATAAATCCGCGCTTTTTCAAGAGGTCTGCCGGATTGCGGTTGAGACGGGAGCATTCCGTATGGCCTGGATCGGCCAGAAAACCCTTGAAGGAGATCAAATTTTACCCCTGTGCCATGCCGGCTATTCAAAAGGGTATGTTGAAAAACTGCACCTGAGTCTGAGCCAGCAACAGGGCCCCACCAGCCGAGCCATGCTCAGTGGCAGCTATCGAATTTGCAATGATATCGCCACAGATCCGATCATGGAGCCCTGGAGAGAGGAGGCCCTGGAGCGAGGTTTCCGCTCTTCTGCATCCTTTCCGATTCTGATTGGAGGCGAAGTGGTCGCAGCATTCAATCTTTATGCCTCTTCAGTAGACTATTTTGATGCCCAGGAAATTGAGCTGCTGCAGCAACTCAGCGCAGACTTAAGTTACGCACTGGAGTTTATAGACACTGAAACCCGCAATCGCAAGATACTTGAAGATTTGGTTACGGCACGTACTGCTGAACTCAAGATCAGTGAGCGGCGCTTTCGCAGCCTGATTGAGGGGGTGCAACAAGAGTATTTCTTTTTTACAGTGGGCGAAAACCACGAATTCACCTATCTCAGCCCCTCTGCAGAAGCCTTTCTGGGCCAAGATATAGAAAAAATGCTGGGTCAACCCTGGTACCAGGCCTTGAATTTAGACCCCGAAGCCCAAAGCTTAAATGAAAAACTGGTTGCAAGTATGCTTCAAGGCCAAGAACCTCCCCCCTTTGAAATTGAAGTCAAACTTAAACAAGAACCTCATTTTCTTGAAATTAACGAACATATTCTGCGTGATGAAACAGGCAAAATCATCGGAGGAGAAGGGGTAGTCAAAGACATTACCCGTCAAAAACAAATTGAAGCCGAGCTCAGGGAAGCCAAACTGAAAGCAGAGAAATCTTCCCTGGCCAAATCTAAGTTTTTAGCCCATATGAGCCATGAAATTCGCACCCCTCTGAACTCTATCTTAGGCTTCAGTGAACTGATGCAGGAACAGATCGAAGAGCCGCGCTGGCAAAATTATCTACAGGCCATTAACAGCAGTGGAAAAACCCTGCTGCATATCATCAATGATATTCTCGATCTGAGCAAAATTGAAGCCGGAAAAGTCGAACTGCAACGTCAAAGTGTCAATCTGAGAGCGTTGATCCATGAAATTGAGCTGCTCTTGCGTTTATCGTTTGAGCAAAAGGGGTTGAACCTGCTGATTGAAATCACGCCCACACTTCCTGCCTATTTGTGGTTGGATCCCCTGCGTCTGCGACAAATTTTACTCAATTTACTCAATAACGCGCTCAAATACACCGCCCATGGCCAGGTCAGCCTGAGCTTAAGCTTTGTCAACACCAGCCCAGACTGTGGCGACTTGAGTTTTCAAGTCAGCGATACTGGCCCAGGCATTTCGGAAAAGTTTCAGCAACGTATTTTCATGGCCTTTGAACAGGATCCGTCCTCAGGAGAAATCAGCACAGGTACCGGGCTGGGCCTCGCCATTACCCGCAGTCTTGTCGAATTGATGCACGGCCAGATACGGGTGCAGAGCCAAATGGGCAAAGGTTCACAATTTATCGTTGAGCTGCCCCAGATTAAACTTTCAGAAAAGACTGCTGAGCCCAGCTTTATGCCCAGAATAAATCATCAGTCGTTTGCACCTGCACGGCTACTACTGGTCGACGATTTGCCCCAAAACCTGACACTTTTGCAGGCCTATCTCGAAAATGAGCCCTTTGAATTACTGCTGGCCCAGAATGGCCAGGAGGCCTGCAGCTTAGCAGAGCAGTTTCCCCCCCACCTGATTCTGATGGATATTCGCATGCCCATCATGGATGGTTCAGAAGCTTTGATCCATTTAAAAGCAAACCCATTAACCGCTCAGATACCCGTCGTGGCCTTAACGGCTTTTTCATTACAACAGGAAGAAAATAACTTTTTAAAGCAAGGCTTTGAGGGTTATCTGCGTAAACCCGTCAGCAAGAGTGATCTGTGGCGCTGTTTACAGGACTTTTTGCCCTTGGCTGTGCCCCTGCAGAAAGAGGATTTGGCTCAAGAGTACGACAAACAGCTCTCCCTCAGCTCTCCCCCTTTAGATACACAGATTCAAAATAAATGGCTTCAGCGCTGGGAAAATATTCGCCAATCGGTGATTATTGATGAACTGGAAAGCTTTGCTCAGGATTTATACCAATGGGCGCATGAACAAGGCGCGCAAAAGATCGAAATTTATGCCAATACCCTGCTTCAGCAGCTTCAACAGTTTGCTTTGGAAGCAGTCACAGAAAGGCTTCAGACCTTTCCTGGTCTGCTCACAGAAACTTAACCACCTGAAAATACGCGTTTCAAGCTTCTGCTGTCTTTTCTTTTTCCAGAGCGCGTGGCACTTTCAGGGCAAAACAGGTGCCTTTGCCCTGTTCAGTGGTATACACCAGGTCAATATCAAGCATCTGGGCCAAACGCTGCACAATCGCCAAACCCAAGCCGGTTGAGTTTTCGCCTCCGGTAGGCTGTGCCGAAAGCCGTGCAAATTTCTGAAACATCTGGGTTTGATCTTCAGGACTAAAACCGGGCCCTTGATCTTCAATCTCAAGCAAAAGACTCTCCGGCTCTTCTTTTAAACGCAGCCAGACCTGTTTACCTGCACTTGAAAATTTAAGCGCATTGGAGATCAGATTGTCCAAAAGCTGAAAAAGCAAAAGCGGATCGGTCTTCACGTTCAATTCCTGTGCGGGCTCAGAAAGCATCAACAGAATTTCTTTTTGATCAGCCAGGGGCTGGTATTCCCGCCGCAAACGTGTAAAGATCTCATGTAAAGGCCAATTCTGCCACTGGGGCTGAATGCGCCCACTTTCAATTTTATTCACGTCCAGCAGATTGGTAATAATCAGCAGCATGCGGTTGGCATCCTGATAAATATTATTGGCGTAATCCAGTATTTTTTCAGGCGCAAGATGCCCTTCACGAATCTGTACCATTTCAGCCATCAGTAGAATCGAGGCCAAGGGATTTTTCAAATCATGGGCTGCAATATTGAGAATCTGGTCTTTTTCCTGGTTCAAGGCGGCAAGATGCCGGGCATTTTCAGCAATCGTATCACGGGCCTGTTTCAGTTCTAAATGGGTCTTGACACGTGCAATCAGCTCTGCCGTATTAAAGGGCTTGGTCACATAATCAACGCCACCAGCTGCAAAGCCCTTGAGAATATCTTCGCTTTCAGTACGAGCCGTGAGAAAAATCAAGGGTATCTCCTGAGTTTCAGGGTTGACCTTGAGTTGACGGGCCACCTCGTAGCCGTCCATTTCGGGCATCATAATATCGCAGAGAATCAAATCTGGCTTAACCTGCTTCAAAATCCGCAGAGCAGCAGGCCCACTGCCCGCCCCCGAAATACGAAAGCCCTCCTGGCGTAAGGCCTCAGAAAGTACCTGAAGATTCTGAACCACATCATCGATCAAAAATACAAGCGGAGAAGCAGAGCGCATCGAATTTTGCATAAGGAATATATCCCTCAATAAATTTACCTGGATATCTGGTTTCAGTATACATCTATAAACTGCACAACACGAATAGCTTCATCTATCGCTTGATATTGATGAGACTTGCCCTTGAGTTTGAATTCACACACAAAAATACAGGTATTACACCACAAGTTACGCCAATAAACCCGAGCATAAACTAAAAATACCTTATCTACCCATTCGGGCACACTGTCCCCTAAAGGAAAGCGGAATTCCCACAACCTGCTCACAGAATGGGGGGTTCAAGACAAAGCCGCAAACCAGAAATAAACCAAGAGTGGTAGAATACTTTAAAAATCCTGTTGTTTTAAGAGCGCCCGATGGATTTAAACAAAGAATTGACGATTCTCCTGATTGACGATGAACTGCATTTCTGTCAATTGGCCAAAGATATTCTTGCCATGTCTGCCTGTAACCTGATTTATTTTACTGATTCACGGGCTGGGCTGCGGGAGGCTCTGTCACGTAAAAACCTGGATTTGATTTTGCTCGATATTGAAATGCCAGACCCAGATGGGCTTGAAATTCTTCGCCAGCTCAAGAAGTCACACAATCGCAGAGTTCCCGTGATGATGTTTACAGCCCATGCTGAAATGAGCGTGGTGCAGCAGGCTCTGCAGTTGGGAGCCAATGAATATATTCTCAAGCCATTTTCTGTTCACAATTTTGTCGCGCGTATCAGCCATATTTTAGATACCAATATTTTTCAGAATCTGCCTTCTCATTTAACCCCACAGGCCCTGGACAATGGCACGCCCCCTGAAACGAGCCACCGCATTCTGATGGTGGATGACGATCCGCAGGCCCTCAAACTGGCCCAAGATATGTTTGAAGTATCCAGTTGCACACTCGAAACCTTTTCAAACCCCAAAGAAGCGCTGATGCTGGTACAGGCAGCCCCTCCTGATTTGATTCTGCTGGATATGCACATGCCTGAAATGGATGGCGTCAGTTTTTTAAAGGCCCTGCGGGCTCAAAATCTGAAAACCCCGGTGATCGTGATCAGTGCAGAGAACGATGAAGAAACGATCAAAGCATCCACCCTGTTGGGCATTGAAGCCTATTTACTCAAACCTTACCGTTTTCACGATCTGGTCAGCAAGGTTGAAAAAGTGCTCAAAACAACACTCTTTGCGGGGCGTTTATGAACAATATCTTGGAAGATCCTGAAGAGCAGGCCATAAACCCAGAAGCGCCCCTTGAAAACAAGGAGCCAGAAGCCCCCCCATTGAACCCGCTTCTGCAACCCGATCAAACCGTTGGGGTAAGGGTTTCAGAAAAAACAAATACTTTGCTGATGGTAGATGACGATCCTACCATGCTGCGTCTGATTCAACTGGTCTTTCGCAGCGATTTCAAAAAAATTCTGAGCAGCGATGACCCCCGCGAAGGATTGCGACTGGCCATGACCTATAAACCTGATCTGATTTTATTGGATAACGATATGCCCGGACTCAAGGGCGTTGAAGTCTTGCAACAGCTCAAAGAAATGCCAGCAACCCGCCACATTCCTGTGATCATGTTAACGGGCAATAATAACCTCGAAACCGTTAAAAAAGCCCTGGGGTTTCAGGTTACAGCTTATCTGCTGAAACCCTGTGAGCCCAAAACACTGTTTGAAACCGTCATGAAAGCCTTAAGTTAAACCTATGTCAGAATTTGAAAGTTGGGAATAAACATGCAAAACAAAACACGAATTTTACTGATCGACGACCAGCCCACCTTTGCCAAAGCGATTGAAATCACGCTTTCAGACGCATCCTGCGAATTGCATACTGAAACAGACTCAGAAAAAGGCCTTGAAAAAGCGCTGGCTGAGACCTGGGATTTGCTGCTTCTGGATATGCATATGCCCAAACTGAATGGAATCGATTTTTTGCATCGTCTGCGTGAAGCTGGCAACCAGACCCGCGTTGTGATCATGACCTCCGACAGTAGCCTGACCCCCGTTCAGGACATTGAATCTTATCATATAGAAGCCTTTGTGCTCAAACCGATTCAGCTTCACGCATTTTCTGAACTGCTCGAAAAATTGGTGGGAATTTCTTTGTTTCCTAAACACACTTAAAAGAAGGCCGAAAATGCGAGAAATTGAAATAAACACCCCTGTGAAACTGGACAATGTACAAAGCCGTCTGATTGATCTACACTCGGCCTTGAATGTGCTCACCGTGATTGCCAACGAGCTGAATATTCTCGATCTTTTGGCTGGTTCTCCCCCTGGTTTGGAACGTTCACTCAAACATATTCAAACCCTCAAAAACGTTTTTTTAGAAGACCAAAAAGCCTTAAAAGAATGTGAAGCGCATCTCAGCCTGGCTCACCAAGAAATTCTATCCGATATCTCAGACTTTTTAAGCACCCACCCCGATTTAAAAACAGAGGTCGATCTTCCTCTTTTAGAGCGCAATCTGGCCTCGCTCTTCAAGATTCTTACCATTCGCTTCCAAGAACTCAAACAACGTCAAAACGATCCCTTACAATGGGGCGAAATGCCGATTGCAACCCTTCGCGATAATTTGATTCATGTTTTTGAAGCCATGGAACTCAACAGTCACGGACGTTACCATATTGTTTATGATCCCAAAGAAAAACAGACAAATGACTATTTAATCGAAATTGAAATTGAAAGCCCCGATGCCCCTCAAATCAAGCTGCCGCTGGTCTTACAAGACATCATGCGCGACCTCAGTGCCAATGCCCGCAAATATTCCGAACCCGGAGGCCGGGTCTTGGCCCAACTAAAGCAAACGGAGCACGGACTGTGTTTAAAAGTCACAGACCAAGGCATGGGTATTCCAGAAGCAGAACTCGAACAGATCGTGGCCTTTGGGCAACGAGCCAGCAATGCCCGTGAAAGACGCACCATGGGAGGCGGATTTGGTTTGACCAAGGCCTGGTATTTTACCCAGCGTTTAGAAGGACGGATGTGGCTCGCTTCGGGGCCGGGTGAAGGAACCTGTGTCAGAATTGAAATTCCCCACCCCACGCAAGGAGACAAGAGATGACCCCGCTGATTCTCATTATTGATGATGATGCTTCGATCCGTCGCACCGCTGGAGAGATCCTAGAACAGGAAGGCTACCGGGTGGTTCAAGCCATCAATGTGAGAGAGGGTATCGCCAAACTCAAGCAGCTCAAACCCGACTTGGTGCTCAGCGACGTGATGATGCCTGATGGCAATGGCTATGACGTACTCGACGCCCTGCAAAAAATGGAGCAGCCCATGACCCCTTTTATTTTTATGTCGGGAGAGGCCATTTTAGCTGAAGATATTCGCAAAGGCATGCGCAGCGGAGCCGATGACTATTTGGTGAAACCCTTTCGGGTACAGGACTTGCGTGAATCTGTCAAAACCCGTCTGGAACGCCAGCAGCATCTGAATGAAATGCTTCACGCCTTTCAAAAAGAACCTGATCTGCCTTCGTTTTTAAACGGAACAGAATCTGATCTGCTCCATTTACTTGAAACCGCTCCCCCCACCGCACTCCTGGCTCTGCGTATTGATCAGCACGAACGCTTTCAGCGTATTTTTGGCAGAGAAGGTACGCAAATGCTCTGCTACTCTGTTTTTCAAAGACTGAGAAATTGTCCTGAATTACTCGCTTGGGATTTTTACGCCAGTGACTATGACTATCAAATTTATCTCTTGCCCCGTCATTTTGAAAGCACGCAAAGAGATGGAATCGAAACGGCCATTCAGCTGGCTTTTGCTGAGCCTTTTCCACACGAACGTTACCAACTGCATTTGCAACCCAGCTTGGGCTGGGTTTACCCTGAGCCCTTGAGCAATTTAAAAGCTCAGGAATGGTTGGAAAGAACCAATCTTGCCCTCTACCAGTCTCGCCTGAATGGCGGCGGCGCCACCGTGGTGTATCAACCCCAGATGGAAAAAAAACTTCACGACCGCCTCTTCTGGGAAGACGAACTGCAACTGGCCCTGAGTGATGAGCGCTTTGAACTCTATTATCAGCCCCAATTTGAACTCAAAACCAGCCGGATTATCGCTGTGGAAGCTCTGCTGCGCCTGCGCCACCCTGAATTTGGCATGGTTCCCCCCGGAGATTTTATTCCCGTCGCCGAAGACAGCGGCCTGATTGTGCCGATTGGCACCTGGGTCTTGAAAAAGGCCTGCCAAACCCTGTCCGAGCTTCAAAAACAGGGCCATGGAACCCTGCGTATGGCAGTCAATGTGTCTCTGCTTCAGTTTCAGGCCCCCAGTTTTGCAGAACTGGTAAGTCAGACCCTTCTCGAAGCCAATATCTCAGGCCAGCAATTGGAATTGGAATTAACCGAAAGCCTGCTGATTGAAAACTTCCGCCAGGTTGAAGAGCTGCTCAAAGCTTTGAAAGACACAGGGTTAACTCTGGCTGTCGATGATTTTGGCACAGGTTATTCTTCCCTGTTTTATATCAACCAATTGCCCTTTGATACCCTGAAAATTGACCAATCCTTTGTGCGCAGCCTGAGCCGTGAAAACCCCTATACCCTGGCGATTCCCCGCGCGATTGTGCAAATGGGGCATGGCATGGGCATGCAGGTTTTAGCTGAAGGAATCGAAACCGAAGAGCAAATGCAGATTTTGCGTGAATTGGAATGTGACCACGGCCAAGGCTTTTACATTGCCCGCCCCATGCCCGCCGCTCAATTGCTCAGTCTGTTACAAACCCAGGCTGAGTAAGCCATGTGCTCTCAAAACAAACCCACCAACCCGGCAACCTTCAATCAGTTCAAACCCTTTTTTGACCTGCTGCCGCAACTGATTCTGATTCTCAACCCTGCCGGAGAGATTCTCTATATCACGCCCACAGGCGCACAAAACCTGGGCTATCGTCAGCAGGATCTGCTCGGCAAAAATTGGTTTGAAACCTGCTTGCCACCCTCCGATATCGAAGAAATTGTAGATCATTTCAATGCCCTGATCGATCGCAAGGTAATTCCATCAGAACACCTGATTTACGAAAACCCGGTACGCACAGCCAATGGCCAGGAATTGCTTTATCGCTGGCAAAACCAGTTTTTAGCTTCCGACTCAGGTGAAATTCAGGGGGTAATCTCTCAGGGCGAAGATATTACGGAGCAGCGCATGGAGCAGATCAGCCTGGCTGCGCTTGAGCAGGGGCAGGACGATCTTGTCTTTTTATTGGATCACCAAGGCCGGTTTCTGCGTTATTGGACAAAAGCACCTGAAGAACTGTTCTATGCCCCTGAACTATTTTTGGGCAAAACCATCAAGGAGCTCTTCCCCCCTGAATTTTATCAAATGCTTCAACACTCTTTTGAGGCTGCCCGTCGGGGAGAGACTTCTTTGCCGTTTGAATATGCTGACCCTGGGCAAAAAAAATGGTACAGCCTGATTTTTGAACAGCTTCAAAATTGGCCTGGTTTTTTAATCGCAAAGATTCACGATCTTACGGAGAAACACCAACAAATTGAAGCACTTGAAACCGAGGTCAAATTGCGCACTGAAGCCCTGATTTCGGCTTTGCAGGAAAGTCAGAAAGCATTGAAACTGCTGAATATTTCCCAAAAAATAAGCAAAATAGGGGGCTGGGAATATGATCTTGAAAAACAAACCATGTGGTGGAGTGACGAACTCTACCATCTGCATGGCTTGCCCCTCGATCGCAAATCTCTTGAGGTTCAGAAACATGTTGCTGAAAGCCTGCAATGCTATCCTCCCCAGGAGCGCGAAGAACTTCAATCACTCTTTCCCTTAGCCTATCAGGGTCAAAGCTATGAGCGGGTCTACCCTTTTAAAAGCTACGATGGCCAAAACAAATGGGTGCATCTTTTAACGGTTCCTGTTGTAGAAGAGGGGCGTGTCAGGCGTGTCTATGGCGTAATCGCAGACATTACCGCTTACAAAGAACTCGAACTCGAACGTGAAGCGGCTTATAATGCCCTCAAAGCCAGCGAAATGCACCGTCGCAATGCCCAAGAACTTGCAAAAATTGGCTATTGGGAGATGGAGCATTTCAATAATACGCTCCATTGGTCTGAAGAAGTTTTTACACTCTTTGAACAAGATCCTGATACATTTCAGCCCAGCTATGAAAACTTCCTCAAACTGCTGAACCCAGAGGATCGTGCCTGCCTCGCTCAAGTCTTTGAAGCCTCTTTAAGCCAGCAAACCCCCTATAATTTTATTCATCAACTTAAACTGAGCGGGGGGCGCATCAAATACCTGCGAGAATTTGGAAACACCCAATACGATCCAGACGGAAAGCCGCTCCTCACCCAAGGCGCCGTACAGGATATTACAGAACTCAAAACCATTGAACTGGCCTTAAAAAAAGCCAAAGAAGAGGCAGAATCCGCCTCTCGCAGCAAAAGCATGTTTCTGGCCAATATGAGCCATGAAATCCGCACCCCCATGAACGCGATTTTGGGTTTCAGTCAATTGCTCAAAGAGCAGATCACCGACCCCCACTGGCAGCGCTATCTTAAAATTATTCACAACAGCGGAGAATCACTGCTGGCGCTGATCAACGATATTCTGGATATTTCCAAAATCGAAGCCGGAAAACTTGAATTACACCCTGAGCCCACTGAACTACAACCCCTGATTCAAGAGCTTGAACTGCTCTTAAAACCTGGCTTTGAGAATAAAAATCTTCAATTCACAGTTTGTCTGGAACCGAAGCTGCCTCCTTTACTTAAACTGGATGCCCTGCGCCTGCGTCAGATTCTGATCAATCTGCTCAGCAATGCGCTTAAATTTACCCCCCAAGGCTCGGTAGAACTGTGTTTAGATTATCAAGCGCAAACAGATCATCAAGGCTTTTTGATACTCGAGGTTCGTGACACGGGCCTGGGCATGAGCCAGGAACTCCAAGCGCGTATCTTTCATGTCTTTGAACAAGGGCACACTTCCTATCGCAAAGAGTTTGAGGGAACAGGGCTTGGGCTCGCGCTGACCCACAAACTAACAGAGCTGATGGGGGGCAGCCTGAAGGTAAAAAGCCAACTCTCCCAGGGCTCTGTTTTTAGACTCTGTTTACCTGTGCTCGTTTGCCAAACCAGCGAAAAAGTTATTGAGGAAACAAGCCCTGTACCTCTAAATTTTGAACCCGCCAGTCTTTTGATCGCCGATGACAAGCCTGAAAACCTGCTCCTGCTCGAAGCCCTGCTAGAACCATTCCCCTTGCGTATTTATACGGCTGAAAATGGCCAAGTCGCTTGCCAAGTTGCACAGCAATTCTTACCCGATCTGATTCTGATGGATATCAAAATGCCGGTGATGGATGGCGTTGAAGCGCTACAAGTCTTACGCAAAGACCCCCGCACAGCGCAGATCCCCATGATTGCCCTGACTGCCTTTTCAATGCAAAATGAGCAGGAAGACTTACTTGAATTGGGCTTTGACGACTTTTTGAGTAAACCGATTCAGAAAGAATCGCTCCTGCAGACCCTGGGTCACTATCTCAAGACTGCCACTTCAGAGCCCCCCCCTGTTTTGAGCTCCCCCCCTCAAGCCCTTGCCTCAACAGCTAAATCAGAGCTCATAGACGCGCTTGAAACCGAGTGGTTACCCCGTACCCGCGCCATTCAAAACTCATTGATTATTGATGAATTGGAAAACTATGCGCGCGAACTGGAACACTTTGCGCAATCTGCCCAAGCCTCAGAGATCTTCCTCAGCGCATCAAAACTACAGGAACAGGTCACCCATTTTGAACTGGAAGAAGTCCCTCACAGACTGGCAGACATTTTGAACTTGCTGCAAAAACTGGCTCAAGAGAATCTGCCGTGAAAATCCTGCTGGTAGACGATGATGCAAACGCTCGCTATATCCTTGAGGTCGTGCTTGAGCAAAAAGGCCACCACTGTATCAGTGCTGCTAACGGGCGGGAAGCTTTGGCCTTGGCAAACCAGCAAACACCCGATCTGATCGTGACAGATATTCTCATGCCCGTCATGGACGGTTTTGAACTCTGCAGACAACTCAAGCAAAATCCAGCAACACAGCATATTCCACTCGTATTTTATACTTCCACTTTTTTAGAGGAAAAAAACCGCCAACTGGGAATGGAACTGGGAGCCAGCGCCTATCTTGAAAAACCAATGGAGCTGGAGGCCCTGGTTACTACACTTGAGCAATTTCTAACAACAGAACCCCTGCTCCATTTTCCCCCAAGCAAGGCCTCCGAAGCTAAAACTCTGGTTGATTATGCCAGCACTCTGGCGCATAAATTGGAACAAAAACAATCTGAACTGCTTAAAAGTGAAAAGCGCTTTCAAGACATGCTTGATTTTGTTCCCGTGGCCCTGGCCCTCTCCACCCCTGAAGGTAAAATTCTGAAACTCAATCGCCATTTTCAGACGATTTTTGGTTATACGCCCGAAGATCTGCCAGACCTGACAGCCTGGTGGCAATTGGCCTATCCTGACCCTGAGAAACGGGTACAGAATCAAACCCATTGGGCTGAGTTGCTAAAAAATGGAGAGCGCGAATACCAAGCCCAAGTCACCTGCAAAAATGGTGAACTGCGTGAAATTCATTTTTATGTGCAAAGCCTCGATCGGTACCAAGTCGTGGCTTTTGTGGATCAAAGTGAACAGTTCCAGCAGATTGCTGCGCTTGAACATACGCTGCGCAGAAGTGAAACGATTTTGAATAAAACCCAAGAACTCAGCCAAATAGGCGGCTGGGAACTGGATCTAAGTTCTTTGGAAATGTGGTGGACCGACGAACTCTATCGTATACATGGCTTACCCGTCGATCGCACGTCTTTAACAGTTCAGGGCTACGTTCAGAAAAGTATTCAATGCTACGCCGCAGAATCGCAAGAAGAACTTCTGAAATTGTTTCAACGCTGCATTGAAAATGGCGAGCCCTATGACCGCGAATACCGCTTTACCCCCTATCATGGCTCTGAGCACTGGGTCAGAACGATAACGATCCCGATCATCGAAAAGGGCAGAGTTGCACGTTTGAATGGGGCTGTCATTGATATTACCGAACGCAAACTTTCAGAAATTGAACTTAAAACAGCCAAAGAAAAAGCTGAACAGGCGGTTCACGCCAAATCAGCCTTTCTCGCCAATATGAGCCATGAAATTCGCACGCCCATGAACGCCATTCTGGGCTTTAGCCAATTGCTCAGTGAACAAAATACAGATCCCCGCTGGCAACGCTATTTAAACGCCATCAACAGCAGCAGCCAAAGTCTTTTGCGGATTATCAACGATATCCTCGACCTGAGCAAAATTGAAGCCGGAAAAATCGAACTGCAACTTCAGCCCACCCATTTGCCACAGCTCTGCCAGGAACTCAATACCCTGATGTCGCTTTCCTTTGAGCAAAAAGGCCTGAGTTTTCAAATTGAATTGCCCTCCCATTGCCCCGAATGGTTGGAGCTGGATGACTTACGCCTGCGCCAGGTCTTGCTCAATCTGCTCGGCAATGCCCTCAAGTTTACCAAACAGGGCCAGGTGACCCTTCAGATCAGCTATGCCCCCCAAACCGATAAAGCTGGGGAATTGAGCTTGAGTGTAAGCGATACGGGGATTGGCATTGCCCCCGAACAGCAAAACCAGATTTTTGAGGCCTTTGAACAATTGTCTCAAGCCACAGGCACGGGGCTGGGGTTGACCATCTCCCGATCTCTTGTGCAATTGATGGGGGGAGAACTCCTGCTCGAAAGCACCCTTGGAAAAGGCTCAATGTTTAGGATTGTTCTGCCCCATATTCAGGCTTGTACTGCCCCTGTTTCAACAGCGCTGACTCAAAGACCTTTACAACCCCAAGACTTTCAACCCGCCACCTTGCTCCTGGCTGATGATATAGAAACCAACCTGCTCTTGCTTGAGGAAATGCTGCACCCTTTTCCCTTTACCCTCTATACCGCCCGCAATGGTCTGGAGGCCTGCCAATTGGCGCACAAGCACCCTCCCGATCTGATTCTAATGGATATTAAAATGCCAGTCATGAATGGCATTGAAGCCCTGCACAAATTGCGCCGAAATGAGCAGACAGCCTCGCTGCCAGTGATTGCCCTTACCGCTTTTTCACTCAATTCAGAGCGAGAAAACTTACTTCAAGAAGGCTTTAACGGCTATTTGAGCAAACCTGTCAATGCGTCTGAGCTCTTAAGCGTGCTGCAAACCTACCTGACCAGCAACCCAACCACAAACCAAAGTCTTCAAAATAACAGACCGTCCGAATCAAAAAAACGACCGCTGTCTGAAGAAAAAAAAGTCCGGCTTCAAAAAGATCTGCATGAAATCTGGCGGCCTCGCTGGGAAAAAGTGAAAAACTCAATCATTTTAGATGAGTTGGAAAGCTTCGCTCAAGCTTTCTCTGACTGGGCCAAAACCCAGAATGTAGCAGCGTTAAGTGCTTGGGCTGATAAAATATTGCATCAACTCAACGCTTTTCAGCTAGAAGAGGCACATCTTAGTTTAAGAGCTTTTCCTAACCTTCTCATTCAAGACGAGGGAAGATGAAATCAGCCTACAGCATACACCCCTATTTTTGGGGGTTTAGCCTGGCCTGGAGCCTGATTCTCTTACTGCTCACCAGTTGGGATCTGCGCAGAGAATACCAACAGGCGGCAGAATACGCCCGTCTTGAAAATCGTGCATCCTTTAATAAAGATCTTTCTTACCGACGCTGGGCCTCTGAGAAAGGGGGAGTATATGTGCCCCTTTCCCCCCAAAACCCACCCAATCCCCATCTCAAGGTAAAAAATAGAGAGATTGAAACCAAACAGGGTCAAATTTTGACCCTGATCAACCCGGCCTATATGACCCGACAGGTCTATGAGATCGCTCAAGATCTCTACGGTTCTCGCGGGCATATTACCAGCCTCAATCCCTTGCGTCCTGAAAATGCCCCCGATGCCTGGGAAAAAAAAGCCCTGGAAGCATTTGAGAAACAAGGCTTAAAAGAATTGTCTGAAATCGTAGAGATCAACGGGCAAGCCAAAATGCGCCTGATGAAGCCACTTTACGCTGAAAAATCATGCCTCAAATGCCATGGCCAACAAGGCTACCAAGAGGGACAGGTGCGAGGTGGAATTTCATTCTCAACGTCTATGCACCCCTATTGGAACAGCGCAAAAAATTATGCTTTGGCCCATCTTTTCAGCTCTGTTTTAATTTGGTGTTTGGGCATTTTGGGCATTGGCTTTGGAACCCATAAGTTTCGCCGTCAACTCAATCAACTTCAGCAGAACGAACTTAAACTGCTTACCATTCAGAACCAATTAGAAGAAAAAGTAAGGGAACGCACTTCAGACTTAACTCAAGCAACCAAAGCTGCTCTTCAGGCTCAAGCTCAAGCTGAGCAGGCCGCCCACGCCAAATCTGTATTCTTGGCCAATATGAGCCATGAAATCCGCACGCCCATGAACGCCATTCTGGGCTTTAGCCAATTGCTCAGTGAACAAAATACAGATCCCCGCTGGCAACGCTATTTAAACGCCATCAACAGCAGCGGACAGAGCCTGCTCAAAATTATCAACGATATCCTCGACCTGAGCAAAATTGAAGCCGGTAAAATTGAACTGCAACTTCAGCCCACCCATTTGCCGCAGCTCTGCCAGGAACTCAATACCCTGATGTCGCTTTCCTTTGAGCAAAAAGGCCTGAGTTTTCAAATTGAATTGTCCCCCCATTGCCCCGAATGGTTGGAGCTGGATGACTTACGCCTGCGCCAGGTCTTGCTCAACCTCTTGGGCAATGCCCTCAAGTTTACCGAACAGGGCCAGGTGACCCTTCAGATCAGCTATGTTCCCCAAACCGATAAAGCTGGGGAATTGAGCTTGAGTGTAAGCGATACGGGGATTGGCATTGCCCCCGAACAGCAAAAGCAGATTTTTGAAGCCTTTGAACAATTGTCCCAAGCCACAGGCACGGGGCTGGGGCTGACTATCTCCCGTTCCCTGGTGCAATTGATGGGGGGAGAACTCCTGCTCGAAAGCACCCTTGGAAAAGGCTCAATGTTTAGGATTGTTCTGCCCCATATTCAGATTTGTGTTGCTCCTGCTTCAACAGCGTTGAGTCAGAAGTTCTTGAAAACTCAGAATTTTCAACCCGCCACCCTGCTCCTGGCTGATGATATAGAAACCAATCTGCTCTTGCTTGAGGAAATGCTTCAGCCTTTTCCCTTTACCCTCTATACCGCCCGCAATGGTCTAGAGGCCTGCCAATTGGCGCACAAGCACCCTCCCGATCTGATTCTAATGGATATTAAAATGCCAGTCATGGATGGCGTTGAAACCCTGCACAAACTGCGACAAAATGAGCAGACAGCCTCGCTGCCAATGATCGCCCTTACCGCTTTTTCACTCAATTCAGAGCGAGAAAATTTACTGAAAGAAGGTTTTAACGGTTATTTAAGCAAACCGATCCAAAAAGAAGCGCTGTATACACTTCTAAGCCAATTTTTACCTTTTTCACAGCAGGAGTCTGAGACAACTCAAACAGAATCAAAAACGGGAATAGAACCCACTTCAGCAGTCTTTGACCAAGAACTGCGGCAGATCTTCAAAAGCAAATGGAAATCCGCTTGCCAAACTTTGCAAGCCCCTCTGATCCTCAATGATTTAGAGGTCTTTGCCACAGAATTAAAACACAACAGTCAAGCCCACCCGGAATGGGGATTAAGCTCATGGTCAGAACGTCTGAATCAGGATTTATTTCGATTTGATTTGGAAGCAGCCGCCCAAACCTTGTGCGATTTTGTGAGTACGCTAGAAAAAAACTTAGCTCTTTTCGAAAAAGAAAACCCCAAATAAGGCAAGCGAGGAAAATTGTGTTTCAGATCCATTTGCATTGGGATGATCAGCATAGTTCCTATCCTTTTGAAGCGGGCAAATCACTCTTTTCACTGTTCGAGACTGCAGGAATAGAGATTCTCTCTGACTGCGGTGGAACAGGAACCTGTGGATTGTGTCTGGTACAAATTCTTGCGGGTGAATTGCCCGCTCCCAACCCAATTGAGCGAAAACATTTAACAAAAACACAATTGGCACAAAACATTCGCCTGGCCTGCCAGCTCAGCCCCAAACAAGAGGTAAGCTTGCGTATTTTGTCTCGTCGTGCTCCTGTTGCTTGGCGAAATCTAAAACCACGAGAAGTACCAGACTTTCAACCCAATGCAAAAGCGCTGGAGCACTGGGCCAGGGGCACTCAAAAGCCTCAGCGTTTAGGGGTCGCGATTGACCTGGGAACAACCCATCTCTGCCTTTCTCTCTGGGACTTGAGCAAAGGTCAGCGATTGGCTGGAAGGGTGGGGTTAAACCCTCAATTTACCTTTGGTTCCGATATCATGACACGTTTGGCGGCGGCGTCAACAGAGCAAACGGCAAAAGCCATCAGCCGGATAACCCGCGCAGCCATTGCAGAAGGCTTAAAACAATTGGTAAAAAAAGCAAATTGTAAACTTTACCAAATAGAACAGCTTCTGATCGTTGGCAATACCGCCATGCTGGTTCTTTTATCGGGCAGAAAAGCAAACCAGCTTCTAGATCCAAACTATTGGGCACAATTCTTAGACTGTCAGCCTCTAAATACCCATGCTTGGGCGAAGAATTGGGGGCTTGCTGAGGGGTGTATAATTGAATTGCTCCCTCCATTGGCTGGTTTTGTTGGGTCAGACTTATTAGCGGGCCTGCTCGCTACCCAACTCGACGGGCAAACAGGGGGGGCCTTGCTGGTAGATTTTGGCACCAATTCCGAAATTGCACTCTGGGACGGAAAATCTCTATGGGTAACCTCCGCAGCAGGCGGCCCCGCCTTTGAAGGAAGTGGCATCAGTTGTGGCATGCCCGCAGGAGCAGGAGCCGCTTGGCGGGCAGAAATTAAAGCGGGAGAAAAGGAGTTTAGCCTGGAAGTGATTGGCAAGGGAGAGCTCAAGGGCATCAGTGGCTCTGCATTGGTAGATATTATCGCCGGTTTGGTCAAAACAGGCAGGCTTCGAGCCAATGGGTTATTTCATGCGGATTTAGCGCAAACAGGCCTGAAACTGGCTGAAAAACCCCGAGAAATTATATTACAAAAAAGAGATATCGACCTGTTTCAGCGAGCAAAAGCCGCAGTGGGGGCTGGTATTGTCACCTTGTTGCAAAAATCAGGGCTTCAAAAGTCAGCGCTAGAGCAAATCTATATCAGTGGTGCCTTTGGAAGCTTTCTACAGGTGGAATCAGCTCAACAGATTGGGCTGATTCCTGAGCTGGATCCCGGAAAGGTAAAGCTCTGTGGCAATACAGCCTTGGGGGGGTGTGAGCAACAGTTGTTTGCAGCCAATCGGCAAGAAAAAGCAAAGGCCTTGAAACAAAAAATACGCTATTTTAATTTGGCACAACATCCTGAATTTGAGAGCTTATTTTTTGAAAATCTGTTTTTGCGGCCAATGAAATGGCCTGAAGGAGAGCGCAATGAATTTTGATGAGGCTGTGGTTCTGTACAATGAGGCTGTCTATGATACGGATCGGGAACAGGCTCTGAAAATCATTCAAGCGGCTCTGGATGCTGGCATACAACCTGAAGACGTGGTCTTTAAGATTGTCATTCCTGCAATTGAACAGATGATCAAATCCTTCAGTGAGGATTTTGACGCCAATCTGGCCCAACATTTCATGGCTGCTCAGATCGCCTCTGAGGTGGTCGAAAAAATGACTCCCCATTTCAAACAGGTTCCGATCACCAAGGGACGGGTCGTGATCGGCTCGGCAGCGGGAGATCTTCACACCCTGGGCAAGCGTATTGTGATTGGTTGTTTGAAGGCCATGATGATTGATGTTTTAGATCTGGGAGTGAATGTTTCAGCCGAACGCTTTGTTGATGCGGCCTTGGAGTATCGGGCTCAAATCATCGGTATTTCTGCAATGATGGCGCATACTGCCCGTGGAGAAGGAGGCTGTCTGCGAGTACGCCAAATTCTAAAAGAAAGAGGCTTAGAAAAGCAAATCCGCATTATTGTAGGCGGTGCCCCTTTTCGCTTTGACCCAGAACTGTATCAACAGATCGGTGCCGATGCGTGGTCAGAAAACGGCATCAGTGCCGGCCATATCATTGCTGAACTGCTCAAGGAGATCAATGCATGATCACTGGAATGGAACGTCTTCAAGCGGCTATCAAGGGAGAGAAGTCTGATCGTATTCCTATTTTTTGTACTTTGCTCGAACAGGGAGCGAAAGAAATGGGAATGTCGTTGGATACCTATTATTCGCGGGGGGAATATGTGGCCGAAGCACAACTTAAACTGCGCGAAAAATATGGTTACGACAATCTTTGGTCTCTTTTTTATGTCGGCCGAGAGGCTGAACTCCTGGGCTGTGAAAAGATTCTTTTTGCCAAAGACGGCCCCCCCAATGTCGCTCATTTTGTGATTCAGGATTGGAAAGACATTCCCAAATTACAAATTCCTGATGATTTAAACAGCCATCCGCTTTTTGAAGAACAGTCAAAGTGTCTCAAGCTCTTACGCAAAGAAGCCGGAGGTAAATATCCAATCTGCGCCTATCTTTCATCGCCCATGACCTTGCCAGCTTTGCTAATGGGCATGGAAAAATGGTTTGAATTGCTCTTTTTAGGCCCCTTGGAACTGCGCAATGAACTGCTGGAATATTGCCATACCTTTTTTGTGAAAGAAGTCGAAACCTATCGAAAACTGGGGGTCGATCTTTTTCTCTATTCTAATCCTTTTGGGTCACTGGATATGGTACCGCTGAAGTTTTTTAAAGAACATGCCTTGCCCTGGATTGAAAAAGATCTGGAAGCCGCAGGGAAGGCCGGAATAATCTACTATTGCGGCATGTCACGCCTCAATCGGGTTTTGGAAATGGTCATAGAAAAAACAGGCTGTGAAAGTTATTATTTGAGCCCGCTAGACGATCTGGCCGAAGGGAAACGGCTCATTGCCCAAAGAGGTCTCACCTGCGGCGTTATTAATGATATGAAACTGAAAGAATGGTCAGCGACCGAAATTCGCAATGAAGTGCAACGCCTGATTCAAATTGGCATGCCCGGCGGAAAATTTCTCTTTGGCACAGGGCTGATCCCCATGGATACGCCAGAGGAAAAGATTCGTCTGCTGCTTGAAACTGCCTATGAATTTGGCAGGTATCAAGAGGCACCATGAACGAAGAAAAGCTGCTCTTAACAGGCTGTGGTATTCTCAAAAAAGAAGTTCATTTCTTGATAAAAAAAAACAATTGGCCTGTCGAAACCCTCTTGCTCAATTCGGCACTGCATTGTGATCTAAAAAAATTGAAGCAGGCCCTGACAGGCGTTTTAAAAAAACAACAAGCGCATCCCTTGATCGTTTTTTATGGCACCTGTCATCCTCAAATGGATCAAATTCTTACAGAAGGACATACCTTCAGAACCCAAGGACAAAACTGTGTCGAGATATTACTCGGACCTGAGCAATTTCAGTCAGAACTGGCCAAAGGAGCTTTTTTTCTGCTCGAAGATTGGGCTCAGCGTTGGCAAGAAATATCTGCCAAGGCTTTGGGAACCACCAAACCAGAGATTATACGCGAAATATATCATGAAAGCGGAATTAAGTATTTATTGGCAATCAAAACCCCATGCTCTGGTGATTTTTCGCATGAAGCCCAAAAAATAGCTGAATTATTGAAAATACCTGCACGGTGGATGAACGTCGATCTGAAGCATCTCGAACAGATTTTACAGAACGTGGTTGAACAGAAACTTCGGGAGTTACACACGCCCCATGAAAAATGAGGCCTGTCTAGAGGAAGAAATAAAACACCTGAAGCAGCGCTTAAGAAAAAGCGTTCAGGAAAAATCTTATCTTCTGTTGATCGTTCACTTGATCAATAAAATCAGTGCTGTTCCAGGTTTAGAAGCCTTGATTCAAAATATGCTGCAGGGCATTGCCGATGTGATTGGGGGAACAAATCTTAAACTCTACTATTGGATCGATGAGGAGCTTTTTCATGCTGATGTCTATGGCAAAAGGGAAAAGCTAACCCAGCTCAATGATCCCGCAGTTCAAGAAGTACAAGAAAAACTTGAGCCCTTGGAATTGACACATGATTTTGAGAAAGCCTATATGACCACTGCAGAATTTGATACTCAGGCCTATACCTGGGTTTTGCCGCTTTTGGTGGGCCAGGAACTGGTTGGAATTCTGAAATTGGAAGGCCTTTCCATCGGAATGCACGAACTTTACCAGCAAATTCCTACATTTTTCAACTATGCCGCCCTGGTACTGAAAAATGAAATATCCAGTCAAAGCCGATTGGAACAGGCTTATCAGCAACTCAGCCAAGAGGTCATTGAGCGCCGCAGAATCGAGAATGAACTTCGTCAAGCCAAAGAAGCAGCGGAACAAGCCGCCCATGCCAAATCTGTGTTCTTGGCCAATATGAGCCATGAAATTCGCACCCCCATGAATGCGATTCTGGGCTTTAGCCAATTGCTCAGTGAACGGAATACAGATCCCCGCTGGCAACGCTATTTAAACGCCATCAACAACAGCAGCAAAAGTCTTTTGCGAATTATCAACGATATTCTCGACCTGAGCAAAATTGAAGCCGGAAAAATCGAACTTCAGCTTCAACCCACCCAACTCTCTCAGCTTTGCCAGGAACTCAATACCCTGATGTCGCTTTCCTTTGAGCAAAAAGGCCTGAGTTTTCAAATTGAATTGCCCCCCCATTGCCCCGAATGGTTGGAGTTGGACGGCCTGCGTCTGCGCCAGGTCTTGCTCAATCTGCTCGGCAATGCCCTCAAGTTTACCGAACAGGGCCAGGTGACCCTTCAAATCAGCTATGCTCCTCAAAGCGATGAAACAGGGGAATTGAGTTTGAGTGTAAGCGATACGGGCATTGGCATTGCCCCCGAACAGCAAAACCAGATTTTTGAAGCCTTTGAACAATTGTCCCAAGCCACAGGCACGGGGCTGGGACTGACCATCTCCCGTTCCCTGGTGCAATTGATGGGGGGAGAACTCCTGCTCGAAAGCACGCCGGGTAAAGGTTCGATCTTCACAATTCACTTGCCGCACATAAAAACACTCCCCCCTCCTCAGCTCGAGAGCCATTCTCTGCCCCGGCTTCAACCCCAAGACTTTCAACCCGCCACCTTGCTCCTGGCTGATGATATAGAAACCAACCTGCTCTTGCTTGAAGAAATGCTGCAGCCCTTTCCCTTTACCCTCTATACCGCCTGCAATGGTCTGGAGGCCTGCCAATTGGCGCGCAAACACCCTCCCGATCTGATTCTGATGGATATTAAAATGCCAGTCATGGATGGCGTTGAAGCCCTGCACAAACTGCGCCAAGACGAGCAGACAGCCTCGCTGCCAGTCATTGCCCTTACCGCTTTTTCGCTCAGTTCAGAGCGCAAAAACCTCTTAGAGCAGGGCTTTGATGGCTATTTGAGCAAACCAATTGAATTTGCTCAATTATTGAATTTGCTTCAAACTTATTTAAAGGCCAAAGTAAAGCTCTCCTCAAGACAAGCACAACAGCAGAGCACACCCGAAACACAGGCTGCATCAGTAGAAAGCCATGCTTTGCAGATACAAGAGCTGAATCAGAAATGGCTACCTTATTGGGAAAAAGTGCATGAATCCATGATTTTAGACGAATTGGAAAATTTTGTTCAGACCTTTGCAGATTGGGCCCAAACCGAAAAGTTTCCCCTGTTGTACAGTTGGGCTGAAAAAGTTTTGAAACAACTCAATGCCTTTATGCTTGAAGAAGCCCAATTGAGTCTGAATGAATTTCCCAAACTCATTTCGGAATTTTTTGAGCTTACCCAGCCAATCCAGAAGGGGTTCTCGCATGTCCCACAAAATTAGAAAAGAAACAGGCTTCGAAATCTTCCCCTGGAATCACAACTTCGAAACTGGAATTGCTTTAATCGACAAACAGCATCAACAGCTTGTGGTTTTACTCAACCGTTTGGCACAACAGTATGTTCACGGGCTTTCAGAGCCGGCGCTACTCGAAATCTTGTCTGAACTGGCCGACTACGCTCACTATCATTTTCAAAGTGAAGAAGAAATTTGGAAAAGCTGCTTAGAAACCGATCCCTGGTATGCAGAACACCTGCTCAGCCATCAAAACTTTTTTAGACATATTCAGAAACTACAAACAGAAAAGCGATCTTTTCAAGAAATCTTAGAAGATGTTTTTTCATTTCTTAGCAAATGGCTGGCCTTTCACATTCTCGACAGTGATAAACGCATGGCCAGAGCTGTTCTTGCGGTCAAAGAGGGACTGGATCAGGCTTCGGCTCATAAAAGAGCCGAAGAAGAAATGAGCGGAAGCTATGCCGTTTTGATTCAAACCGTTTTGTCTATGTACGAGCATTTATCCTCTCAGGCCTTGGATCTGATGCACGAAAAATTGGCCCGAGAAAGGGCTGAAGCCGCCTTAAAAATCAGTGAAGAGCGCTGGAAGTTTTTATTGGAGAACTCCAGTGGTGGGCTTTGGGATTGGAGTCAAGAACAATCAGATATTTTCACAGATTTTCAATCGTTTTTACTTTTTCCAGAAGCTCGAAATCAAAAAGGAGCATCGGTCTTTGCTGATGATTTGGAAAGAGTAAAAACTGAACTCCGTCAATTTTTACTCAGCCAGCAAAGCACCTTTTCATGTAAATACCGGGTTCTCTCTCAAGAGGGAGAGATACATTGGACACAATTGCGAGGCAAAGTGTTTGCACGCGACAGCAAGGGCAATCCCACACGCCTGATGGGGTCTCATGAGGATATTTCGGAACGGGAATTGGCAGCCCAATTCATTAAAAATGGACACGAAACCCTCTTGGTCACCGATCCTGATTTTCAGATTTTGAAAGCCAATTCCCGGTTTCTTCAATTAAGTGGTTTAAACTGGGAGCGATTGCGGGGCAGTGATCTTCGTTCACTGCTATCGGCCCAAAATGCAGCTGATTTAATCACTGAGATGCAACAAGGCCTCAAGGAGAAGGGATTCTGGTCGGGTGATGTTTGGCACCAGCGGCCTGATGGTTCAGAATTTCTTCTGGATTTAAACATGAGGCTTCAACTCACACCCGACCACCGTGTCGAGCAGATCACAGCCATTGGCTATGATATAACCCAATCGCGCCAAACCGAGAATGAGCTGTTGAGCCAAAACCAGTTTCAGTCCTTGCTGATGGAGTTTTCCCAAAGCTATGTGGGTTTAACACCTGAAATTGCCCACCAGGAGATCGTGGCCTCACTGGCAAAATTAGGTGAATTTTTGGACCTCGATCGCGTCTATATTGTGGAATATGATTTCGAAAATCAGCGCTGCAGCATCGCTGCAGAATGGTATCGCGCAGAACTCGCGCCACAACAGGAAAAAATGCAAAATATTGCACTTAAAACCTGTCATGACTGGCTTCAAGCGCACCAGAACGGAGAGCCCTTCGAAATTCTCAATCCGCAGACCTGTAAAGAGAATACTTGGACACACGCTCTTGAGCCCGAAGGCCTTCAATATCTCATGACCCTTCCTCTGATGCAGGGAGATCAATGCTTGGGTTTTATCGGCTTACACGCACTTCGGCCCAAAATCGGCTTTCCTGTTTCAGTTAAAAATAATTTAAAAATATTTTCCCAGATTTTATCAAACGCACGTATACACCTCAACAAAAGCCAGGCACTTCAAAACAAAGAACGCTTTCTTTCTGACTTGATTGAAAATATGGGGGCGGTCATGTACCGCAAAGATGTTCAGGGACGTTACCTGATGGTCAATCGCAAGTGGGAAGAAGTCACGCAGTTATCCAGAGAAACGGCTTTGGGTAAAACAGATCTTGAACTCTTTCCAGCCGCTTCGGCCCAAGGATTTACAAAAACTGACCAGCAAGTGCTTCAGTCCGATCAGCTCATTGAAGCCGAAGAATTTTTAGAATCAGCTGGCAAATTGCGCTATTTCATTTCAATCAAATTCCCCAGTCATGATCTTCAGGGGCAGGTCAATGGCATTACAGGCGTGAGTACTGAAATTACAGATCGCAAACGGGCCGAGGAAGAATTGCGCAAATTCAAAACCATCTCCGATCAGGCCATTCATGGGCATGTGATCAGCGATCTGGAAGGGAAAATGATCTATGCCAACGATTATTTCGCCAAGATTCATGGTTTTCACAGCGAAGAATTGCAAGAACAACTTCTTAGCTATTTTCTTTCCCCTTCCCAAGAGCAAAAATTCAAACTGCGCATGGCACAATTGCAAGCTGATGGATTTTTTCCCCCGACCGAGGTCGAGCAGATTCGGAAAGACGGCTCTGTCTTTCCCATGTTAATGAGTGGTTCTCTGATTAAAGATGAGAAGGGGCAAGCCCTGTTTGCAGCTATCACAGCCATTGACATCAGCGAACTCAAGCGTCTTGAAGAAATACAGCTCAAGGCACAGCGTGCAGAAGAAGCGAATCAGGCAAAATCAGCCTTTTTAGCGAATATGAGCCATGAAATTCGCACCCCCATGAACGCCATTCTGGGCTTCAGCCAATTGCTCAGCGAACAGAATACGGATCCGCGCTGGCAACGCTATTTAAACGCCATCAACAGCAGTGGTCAAAGTCTTTTGCGGATCATCAACGATATTCTCGACTTGAGCAAAATTGAAGCCGGGAAAATTGAACTGCAACTTCAACCCACCCAAATCTCTCTGCTTTGCCAGGAACTCAAAACCCTGCTGTCGCTCTCCTTTGAGCAAAAAGGCCTGCGCTTTCAAATTGAATTGCCCCCCCATTGCCCCGAATGGTTGGAACTGGATGGCCTGCGTCTGCGCCAGGTCTTGCTCAATCTCTTGGGCAATGCCCTCAAGTTTACCAAACAGGGCCAGGTGACCCTTCAAATCAGCTATGCTCCTCAAAGCGATGAAACAGGGGAATTGAGTTTGAGTGTAAGCGATACGGGGATTGGCATTGCCCCCGAACAGCAAAACCAGATTTTTGAGGCCTTTGAACAATTGTCTCAAGCCACAGGCACGGGGTTGGGGTTGACCATCTCCCGCTCCCTGGTGCAATTGATGGGGGGAGAACTCCTACTCGAAAGCACCCTCGGAAAAGGCTCAACATTTAGGATGGTTCTGCCCCATATTCAGGTTTGTGCAGCTCCTGTTTCAACAGCGCTGAACCAGAGACCTCTACAACCCCAAAACTTTCAACCCGCCACCCTGCTCCTGGCTGATGATATAGAAACCAACCTGCTTTTGCTTGAGGAAATGCTGCACCCCTATCCCTTTACCCTCTATACCGCCCGCAATGGCAGTGAAGCCTGTGAACTGGCTCAGAAATATCTCCCCGATCTGGTTCTGATGGATATTAAGATGCCAGTCATGGATGGCATTGAAGCCCTGCACAAATTGCGACAAAATGAGCAGACAGCCTCGCTGCCCATAATTGCGCTGACCGCCTTTTCACTTCAGAACGAGCAAGAAAATTTACTTAAAATCGGCTTCAATGCTTACCTGAGAAAACCGATCAATCAAGCAGAACTCTTGCAAAGTTTGGCTCATTTTCTTAAAACTCACAGCGAGGATCCCACTCTCCCCGAGCAAAATCAGCGCTTGGAGTTGGATTCTCATTTTTCAAAAGCTCAGGCCCAAGTCTTGCGCCTCAAACTGGAAACCCTTTGGTTGCCACGCTGTGAGCAATTGCAGAATTCTGTCATTGTCGATGAATTGGAGCATTTTATCTCAGAATTTTCAGAAGAACTCCAGCTTCCCCCCATGAAGCAGATCAAAGCCCTGCTCCTCAGTTTGAGCCAAGCCCTTCAAGTCTTTGAACTGGAAAAGGTTTCAGACATTCTTGCTGAAATTTTAAGAGAACTGAAAAAACTCAAAATCAACCTGTCTGCCCCCTGAATAGCAAGCGCTTTCAGCGAAAACAGACATCTTAAAACACAAACGCTAGACTTAAGCCCCAAAAATGTTAAAATAATAACAGAAGTTGACACTGGTGTAACAAAGATAGCTCTGTGGTAATTGTTCCATTTCTAAAAAAGAAATGAGATCTCTATGCGTATTTGGCTGATTGACGACGATGAAATGGAACATATTTTGGTTGAGGGCATATTGAAAAGTCTGCCTCAAGCCCATTGTTTGAACTTTTTTTCAAAGATTGAAACGAGTTTGCAAACCCTCCACACACTTCAAGCGGATCAAATACCGGATCTGATTTTACTTGATTTGGCTCTGCCCATTCACGATGGTTTTGATTTTCTCGATCATTTTCAAAATGAGAATCTAAGCCTCATCTATCCTCAGACCCAAATCTATATCCTGACATCCTCTCAAGATCGGCAGGAACGCTCCAAAGCTCAGGCCTACCCTTGTGTTAAAGGGGTTATACTCAAACCTCTTTTGCTGATCCAATTACAAACCTTGCTACTTAGCCTTGAAAAGCAAGCCTCAGAACAGTTAGCCTTATTAGCCCAATAATAATTGTGAAAGAGCTTGTTTAAAAGCAGTCAGACTGGTCTGGGCCGACTCAATGTCCAATATGGAAAGCTGGTGCTCCGCCGAATCTAAGCAAGACTTTAATTCAGGCAGTGGATAGGGAGCCAGTTCCAAACGACAGTTTTCAAGAAAAGCCTCAAGATCGTTCAAAATAAAAGAATCTGTCAGGGCTTCCCAGGCTGGTAAAATTGTATCTAAAAATATAGCTTTCAAAGTTGTCTTCTGCGCAGGCTCCAAAGTGAACGTGTCTTCATTTGGCGAATTTATCGGTAAATCATGTGTTCTCTGTTTTAAGAACTGGGCCAAAACCTTTAAAAGAGAATCTTTCTCTAAGGGTTTACACAAACAAGCATCAAAACCCACTTGTAAAAGACTTTCTTCATTTTGCTCAAGACAAAGGGCGGTCAGCGCGACAATGGGAATTTGACGGGTCTTTTCTTGAGCACGCAAAACGTGAAGCGCCTCTTCCCCCCCCATAACCGGCATTTTGATATCCATCAGAATCAAATCAGGTTGCACTTGTTCTGCTAAAAGACAGGCTTCTTGGCCATCTGAGGCCGAATAAAACGTAAAGGGATAGGGTTCCAGCATGCTTTGTATGAGCAGAAGATCACCTTCAACATCGTCAACAATAAGCAAACTGGCGCTGACAAAACGCAAATCGTCCTGCTGAGTTTCTTCAAAAGACCCTTCAGGTGCGCAAAAGCATTCAATGTTTTCAAATTCCAAACAAAAAACAGAACCTATGCCGATTCCACTTTTTACGCTTAATTGAGCGTGCATCAGTTCAGCCAAACGCCGCGCAATGGTCAAGCCCAAACCAGCTCCCCCCTGAGCATCTTCTGAAACCTGTTTAAACGCCTCAAAGATAAGCTTTTGCTTCTCAGGCGAAATGCCCACCCCAGTATCCACCACCTGCAGGCTGAGTTTGCCGCTTAGAGCTGTTCTTTCCTGATAACTGGCCTTGAGCCAAACTCCTCCCTGAGCCGTAAACTTCAATGCATTGCCCAGCAGATACAGGAGAATTTGTTGCAAGCGCACAATATCAAGCAATAAACAATTCGGAAAGTCTGAAAGTAGCTCCAATTCAAAAAACAAACCCTTGCGCTCAAAAGAGGGTTCCAGCAAAGCCTGAATATCCTGTAATAATGAAAGCAGATTCACAGGGACAAGGTGCAATTCCAATTTACCTGTTTCAATCTTGCTCAGATCAAGAATATCATTGATCAAACGCATCAGAGCCTCACCACTGTGAAGGATCGTTTCAAGATACTGCTGCTGACGTGGATCGGTATTTTGGTCAAGTAAAAGCTGGCTGAAGCCCAGAATCGCATTCATAGGCGTGCGGATTTCATGGCTCATATTGGCCAGAAAGGCCGATTTGGCACGGTTTGCCTGCTCAGCCACTTCACGGGCTCGAATCAGTGAAGCCTGCATGGCCTGACGGTGAAGATACTGCTCAAGCAAATGGCAAAGGGTTTCAAGCAATCTGCGCTGGTGCTCTGGCAATTCAAGCCCTATTTCTTGAGTGCTTTGAAAACAAAGTGAAGCCACCGGCCGCTCATCCACCAAAATGGGCAGGCAAAGATGCTTTCCTGTCTGTGCATGCTCAGTTTCACCCAAGACCAGCTCTAACTGAAATTTTAAATCGGAGAATAAGCTATTTTGAGAAAATATTGCTTGCAATTGCACTTGAATCTCTTCCAAGGGACGCTCAACTTGCAGCAAAAGCGCAACCTGATTTAAAATATGAAGTTCCCGCACCCGCCCGTTTAAAGCGCGAATGGCCTGGGTCAATTCAAAGGTTCGGGCGTTGACTTCTTGCTCAAGATTATTATTGAATTCTCTCAGGGCCTGTCGGCTTTGAACCCGCTCATAGGTACGAGTCAGAATACTCACGATATTGTGCATCAAGGCTTCTTTTTCAGGCAGAAGTGATGAAACAGCTTCAAAATCAACACAAATTTCTAAATTCCCTAAAAGCTTTCCATTCATTTGAATTGGCAGGTTCAGAACAGAGTGTGCCAAAATTGAAAAATTTGCACTGAGATAGGTTTGCCCTTCAATTTCTAAACAGGCATGGGTTTGTTCCGGGTTCACAAAGGCAGCGGGAATTGAAAGCACCACCTGTTGATAAAAATCATCGAGCTGCTCCCAATAATGAGAGGCCAATTCAGAAACCTGTTGCAAACAGCGCAGTTCTTGGATACGTTCCAGCAGCAGTTCTTTCTGCTCAGCCAAAACCTGCTCGGTCTGTCTCATCTCACTGATATCCTGAAAAGTGACCACCACCGCGTCAGGTTGCACTTGCCCATTTTTCCAAACGGGCTCTGAATGTAGCTTCAGCCAACGCACCTCCCCATCAGGACGCTGAAACCCCAAACTCAGATTGGTGAGCGGCAAACCTGTACGAAATGTGACTTCTGAAGGGAATTCAGAAAAATCAAAGGGCTCCCCATTGATTTGCATCGGTTTCAAACGCGCAAAATGAGCTGGTTCTCGGTAATTAAACCGCTCTATTTGGGCTGGTTTCAAGCCTAAAATTTGAAGTGCTTTGGCGTTATGAGCCAAAAGCTGACCTTCTTGAGCCACCATCATCACGCCTTCACCCATCGATTGAATCAGAGAGGCGTAAATAGCTTCCTGCTCACGCACCTTGTGTTCCGAGCGTTGTCTTTTCAGCATTTGCCAGATATGTTCAGTGAGTAACTGCAGTTGATGGATATCGGTTTCTGTATAATCCGTGGCCTTATTGCCCACCCCCAAAATCACAACAACCTCCTTCCCCTCTAAAACAGGCAGGCTCATATGCCGAACCAGCGGAAAATGCCCCTCGGGCAAACCTTTTTTTTCAGCAAGAGCAGCATAATCATTGTGCACAGCGGGCTGTTTCGATCGAATGCAATCGGCCCAAACCCCAGCCCTGGACAGGGGGTAATGGTTATTATGAAAGGAAGTGCATTTCTCATGCACCCGCCGCGACCAGCCCCCCAGGGTCAGATTTTCCTGATCGGGATTGACAAAATGAAAATAGCCGATTTCACTCTCTGTCAGTTCAAGGGCTTTCTCGAGTGCTGCTTCAATCAATTCCTGCTCATTGGCAAAAGAGATCTGATTCAGCTCAATTAACGCCTGTAAGCGTTTGCGCGTCAGGGCCTGCTCTGATTCTCGTATTTGGCGGCTATCAAGGCTGCGTGCCAGTGTCATTACTTTGGGAGCATCAGCCTCATAAAAGGTATGACTGTGCATTTCATAGAGTTTTTTACCCCCGTTACGGGTTTTCAGCCATTTCACAAAGACCAGATCTTCGCCATCGGCCAAGGCTTTAACTTCAGTTGCGATTTCGTGAACCTGCTCTTCTATTACGAGATCGCGAGGATCCATCTGAAGCAGCTCAGCTTCGCTAAACCCCAATTGCTCACAAGCCGCAGGATTGACCTGTTCAAAACAGTATCGCGTCTCAGAATCGGCTGGCAGGGAATGCACAAAGATCAAATCCTGCGTCGCCTGAAATAGACGTTGGCAACGCTCCTGCACTTTTTGGTGCGCTTCTTGAGACTGAATCAGAGAGGTAATATCCTGGCAAACCCCCTGCAATTGTCTGATTTCACCCTGTTCAGAAAAAACCAGATCGGCAAAGGTCTGAAGCCAACGCACTTCTCCTGTTGGTTTGAGAATGCGGTATTGGTGATTCAGGGGTATTTTTTGAGCCAGACTGTTTTCAATATCGGCTTGTACGCGCGCACGATCTTCGCAATGTACACAGGCCAAAAAATTCTCCAAGCTCAATTCAAAATCACCCGGATTTTGACCCAAAATCTGGTATAAATTGGCTGACCAGCTCAAACAACCTGTTTCAAGATTTGAAACCCAAGTGCCCAAGGCCAGATTTTCTTGCAAGAGGTTAGGCAGATTCAAATGTGGTTGACGGCCAAGTGTATCGGGCATGGTGTTTTTTCCTGAATATCAATACAAACAGAAGGATTTAAGCCTATTGTAACACTCTATATTATGGGCTTAATAAAATTTATATTTCAAGCCAGTTTGCTAAAATTTATGCCCCAAACTGAAGTGAATTTGCCCCGCATCGAGCAGGCTGCTCCAACCCAGCGCTTGAAAATCACGCACACCATAGTCCAGGCGCAGCAAGCCCATCGGCGTTTCCAGGCGAACCCCTGCCCCCACCCCATATTTCCAGGGGCCCGCACTGAGCTGAGAGCCAAAGAAATTGCCATAATCGGCAAAAAGCACGCCTGAAACCGGTGCAAAAATCGGGAAACGGGCTTCGGCACTGCCAATCAGGTATTGCTTGCCCACCAGCGAACCGTTTTCCTGCCAGCCCCGAATGGCACTGAAACCTGTGCCTAAAAACTGTTCATAAATCGGATGGTTGCCCACCAAAGCCCCGCCCTGAACGCCCAAGGCCAGGGTCATCCAATCAGCCAGGGGCAGATAGGTGCTGAGATTACCCGCCAAGCGCAACCAGGAACTGTCGCCCCAGACCGGCTGGGCATTGAGTGAACCATAGACTCCCTGATGGGGAGTGAGCAAGGAATCACGGGTATCAAAGCTGAGCGTGCCCCCCGCACTGAAGAGCACATCGGTCGCACTTTTACGCCCACTCAGCGAAAGTTCCTGACGGGGGCTGCCCGTAAAATCCGTCAGTTGCACCTGTTCTGCCGTTAAAGAAAGCGAACCCCGCCAGGGAGAATAGGCATCGCCCAAGGGGCGGCCCAAATTCAAGCTGACCCCACTGCGGGTTTGCAAAAGACCATTGTTGAGATCAATCCCCAGGGTGGAACTGTTGACCCCATAAAAAAGCGGCGTACGCTCGTTGAAAAGACTGGCTCCAAACCCTGTATGGCTGTCTAAGAGCCAGGGTTCAAAGAAATCAATTCTACCCGACAGGCTGCGCTGTGATTGAGCCGGATTGCCCCCAAACAGGCGTGAAACATCTAAGCCTGCCTGCAATTGAAGATTCAGCGTGCGGCCTGTGCCCATGAGATTGCTGTCGGTATAGTGCACTCCCCCAACCACGCCATCCCGGTTGTTCAAACCCAGGTTAAAGCCCACATCAGCAGTCTTTTTTTCTTTGACCACCAGCACCAGACGGGTTTGATGCGGGTCGAGATAGCCTTCTTCAGGTTGTAAACTGACTTCTTCAAAATAATTCAAACGGCGCAACCGCATCAAATCGGCTTCGTAATCCTGACGTTTAAAAATCTGACCGGCTTTCAAAGCCAGTTCACGCCGGATCACATTTTCCTGCGTGCGTTCCTGCCCCGTAATGCGCAGGTTTTCGATCAGGCCGGGGTGCAAACACAGATGCAAACGCCCCTGGGCATCGAGCAGGTCTCCCTGCTGGGGGATCAGCTCCAAATGTGCCAGACTGTAACCCGCTTCGCGCAGCGGGGTTTCAAGCTGTTCTTTGGCTTTGCGCAGTTCGGCCAGGTTCAGGATCTGCCCTTTTTGAGTTTCAAAGGGTTTTAAGATCTGCTCGGGGGTGAGCAAGGTGCTTTCGCCTTCCAGCACCAACCCCTGCAAAACAGGGTATTCACGCAGGTAGATCAGCAATTCATAGCGTCCTTCCCCCTGGGGCACCAGACGGGGGGTGACATCGGCAAACCAACCCAGGGCCAAAACCCGCTCACGGTCTTTTTCCAAAGCCTCGAGCGAGACTTCATCACCGACATGGGTAAAGAGCGAAAGCCGCACGGCATCTTCAAAACGGCTGCCGATGATGCTGATACGGCTGATTTTCAGGAGTTGCGGCTGAAGTGGAGATGGGTTCTCAAGCCGGAAGGTCTGTTCGGAGGGCTCTTGATCTAAAATGCCCGCTTGGGCCGAAAGCGGCGCAAAACAGGCAGACAAAATCAAGAGGGCAGCAGTGGGAAGCGATTTCTGACGCTGAGACATGGAGTGGGTTCCTTTCTGAAACAGGGGTGCATTTAATCTGTGTGAGGGGTCTCTGGGGGTATGACAACGCCCGAAGCTGAACTGTTCAAATTTTTTTAAGCCCAGGGGAACAGAAACCCACTCGGCCACGTCTGATTAAAAATCTGTCTCGAAAAATTTCGGGCCAACCCTCACCCTGAACGCCTGCAGGATCGGATTCGCTTGGAAATCACCTATACGCTGCCGGCAGATAACAGGCG
>PFGG01000077.1 GCA_002783405.1 bacterium (Candidatus Blackallbacteria) CG13_big_fil_rev_8_21_14_2_50_49_14
ATCCATTCCCGCATCGCCAATAGCGGTCATAGCCCGCAAAGCGTGTTTAAAACTGTCCCGGCGCTGGCGAATCTGCTGATGGGCCTTTTCAAGCCCATCAAGACTGACTGAAACACGCTTCATACCAGCTTGTGCCATGGTTCGAGCGCGTTCAGGCGTCATGTCCCAGCCGCCCGTGGTCATGACTGGGGTGATACCCGCCTCGGCCAAAGCTGAAACCAGGGGCAAAAAAACGGGAGAGAGATAAGCCTCTCCCCCGATCAGAACGACTTCGCGCGTACCGAGTTCTGCCAACTGAGGAACAATCAACAGGGCTTCTTCTGGGCTCAGTTCCTGCTGGCGGGAGACTGCCGCACGCGAACCACAATGTAGACAGGCATGATCGCAGCTAAGTGTCAGTTCCCAGACCACATAGGCCGGAAAAAGTTTTGGTTGCTCGGGCTCAATCTGCCTGCCTTTCAGCTCAGACCAACGTTCCAGCGATCTGCTCACGGTTTTGTGCTGGCCTCTGGGCTGGGTGAAGCAGTACTTTGCGGAGAAACCGTGGGGGCAGCAGAGGGCGATGCCGAAGCTACCGGCGATTCTGAAGCAGGTGGGGAGGGTTCTCCTGAATTTGTGGGAGATGGAGAAGACGTGACACAAGCTCCCTGGTTTTCAATTTTAGGATCACATTCCGGCATTGGAGGAGGCGTCCCATAACAGGCGGAAAGTGTCATGGTCAAACTGCTTCCCAAGAATAGATTCGCCGCAAGTTTCCAGGATCGGGCGGCTGAGGTTTTGATCATTCGATCACAATGGGGACATTGTTGATAACTGGGCGGAACAAAACCTTGGCAGCTTCTACATTGTTTCATCTTTACATCCCATCAATTTACTTTTTTGTAAATAATTATAGAAGATCAGGAGTAGGCTTGTAAATCCTCTCAATCAAACTTTTTATTTGTCGTTCAGAATCAGCGCGCCAATTTTCAAGCCCAGGCATGGGCTGCAGCCCCGTCAAGCATCTGCTTTACCACCTGAATCTCTGCAAAAGGATGGCCCCCCTCAAAAAACATGTCTTAAAGTTTTACTGAAGATAATGATTGAATGAGAATCTGTTTTGTTTTCAATCATTGACCTGTATAAAAACTTGATCAATCTTTGTGAACCGTTTAAAGTCATGAATATTAGAAATAAATGAACCTATGCAAAGGAGGCAAACTCGATGGGAGGCAACGCATTTGAGCATCTCAAGCGTCTGAATGCAGCAGACTATAAAATTTACGCGCAGGAGGTAAAAAACCGCCTGACGCCTCATTTCAAGAAGATCCGAGAAATTCCCTATTACCACCAGAAACCAGATTTTGGCGATCTCGACCTCTTGATTGAAAAACCCCGCCCTGAGCGTCGGGAATTGGAAAAACTGCTGATTGAAGGGTTTGCGCTACAAACTCAGGATATATTTTGGAACAAAGACATCGTCTCGTTTAAATATGAAAATTTTCAGACCGACCTGATTTTCGTCGCCCCTGAACATTTTGCCACTGCCCAATTCTACTTTGCCTATAACGATCTCAACAATTTGGTGGGCCGGATTGCGCATAAATTCGGCGTTAAATTTGGCTGGGACGGGCTGACCTATCAAATCCGCACGGAAAGCGGCCATCGGGCGCAAAAGCTGCAACTTTCTACCCAGCCAGCTGAAATCTATGCCTTTCTGGGCTATGATTATCAACGCTGGCAAAAAGGCTTTGAAAATCTGGCTGAAATCTTTGAATTTGTCTGCACTACCCCCTATTTCAATCCAGAGATCTTCGCCTATGAAGCCCTCAACCATCAAAACCGTACCCGCAATAAAAAGCGCTTTACCTACCAAGAATTTCTCACATGGCTTGATCAGCAAAGCTTCAAAGCCTATCGCTTTGAAGAGGACAAATCGGTTTATTTAATTCGGCTGCACAATGCCTTTCCCCAAGCCGATTTGCTCGGCCAATTGAAAGCCTATGCCCAGGAACAGGCGGGTTTTGAAGCCCAGCGTGAAAAATTCAATGGCGAGCGGGTCATGGCCTGGACTGGCTTGAATGGCCAAGATTTGGGTTTGAGCATTGCCGGTTTTCGCAAGCACATTCAAACCCAAACCCAGGAAAGCTTTGAAGCCTGGCTTGAACCCCGCAGCGCAGAAGAAATTGAGCAAAGTTTCAGAAACTGGTTCAGCAGCGTGACAACCCCATAATATCCAATTTGATTTTTGTTTCAAAAATTGATCTGTTCGCTATTTTTTCAAGTCGGGCCTGTGGCACAATGGTTCTGCGCCTGAAAGACTGTTGAAGGAGACCCCCATGAAAGCCGATTGGGAAATTGCACGCGACGCCGAACCCGAAATGAAAACCGCCTGGGAGTTGGGAGACGCCCTGGGGCTGGATCCTCAGGAAATTTTGCCCCATGGCCATTTTCTGGCCAAACTGGATTATCGCAAAATTCTGGAACGCCTCAAGGATCAGCCCCAAGGCCATTATATTGACGTCACGGCGATTACGCCGACCCCCCTGGGGGAAGGTAAATCCACCACCACGATAGGTCTGATTCAGGGTCTGGGTCGCTTGGGCAAGCGGGTCACCGGCGCGATTCGCCAACCTTCCATGGGCCCGATCTTCAATATCAAAGGCTCTGCCGCAGGCGGCGGTTATGCCCAATGCATTCCGCTGAGTGAGTTCAGTCTGGGTTTAACCGGCGATTTCGACGCTATTATCACGGCACATAATCTTGGCATGGTGGCCCTGACCAGCCGCATGCAACATGAATTTAATTATGACGATGCCCTGCTTGAAAGCAAAAATCTCAAACGCCTGAATATTGATCCCCGCAATCTGGCCACCGGCTGGGTCATGGATCTTTGCGCCCAATCCCTGCGCGAAATTGTGATCGGCATGGGCGGTAAAATGGATGGACTGCTGACCCAGTCGGGCTTTCAAATTGCAGTCTCCAGTGAATTGATGGCCATTTTAAGCGTGGCGAATGATCTGGCCGACCTGCGGGCCCGGATCGCCAAGATGATTTTGGCCTATGATAAATCCGGAAAACCCGTGACCTGTGCAGATCTGGAGGTGGATGGTGCCATGAGCGCTTTGATGGTCAAGGCCCTCAATCCCAATCTCATGCAAACCCTGGAAGGTCAACCTGTTTTGGTGCATGCTGGGCCTTTTGCAAATATTGCCCTGGGCCAGTCGTCAATCCTGGCAGATCGACTGGGGTTGAAACTTGCAGATTACCATGTCACCGAAAGTGGCTTTGGTGCAGATATTGGCTTCGAAAAATTCTGGAACCTGAAATGCCGTTTTTCTGGCCTGCGGCCCTCCTGTGCCGTAATCGTGGCGACTGTCCGCGCCTTGAAAATGCATGGTGGGGGGCCTGCCGTAGCCCCGGGAAAACCGCTTGACCCCGCCTATACCCAATCAGCACCTGAACTGGTCGAAAAAGGCCTGGAGAATCTGAAAGCCCACCTTGAAATCGTGCGGCAAAGTGGCGTGCCTGCGGTGGTTTGCTTAAACCATTTTGTTACGGACAGCCCGGAAGAAGTTGAAAGGGTACGCCAGGCCGTTGAATCGATGGAAGCGCGCTTTGCGGTTTCTCGCCATTGGGAACTGGGCGGTGCCGGAGCTGAAGCATTGGCAGAAGCCGTATTGGATGCCTGTCAAGAAAAATCTGAATTTGAATTTCTCTATCCTGACAGTCTGCCACTTTCTGAAAAAATTGAGCGGATTGCGACCCGCATCTATGGGGCAAAGGGCGTTCAATTCCTGCCTGCCGCCAAGGCCCAATTGAAAAAAATTGAAGCGGATCCGATCGTGTCGAAATTTGGAACCTGCATGGCCAAAACCCACCTTTCGCTCTCAGACAACCCCGCCTTGAAAGGGCGCCCCCAGGATTGGGAATTAACCGTTCGGGAACTGAAAGTGTATCAAGGGGCGGGATTTGTCGTCCCTGTGGCCGGGGATATCAAACTCATGCCTGGAACCGCTTCAGATCCAGCCTACCGCCGCATTGATGTGGATACAGAAACCGGCCAGGTCACGGGCTTGTTCTGAATCTGTCTGGTTTGAGAGGCTGAAAGGCGAGATGAGATTCAGTAGGGCTGAAAAAACACAGAAATTCAAAGCGACAGAAACCCAGCCAAAACACAGGGTAAACACTATGAAAGCTCTTGTTTTCGGGTTATTGGGAGTTTGCCTGCTCGCGCAGACAGCGGAATCGGCTGCGCCCCCTTCTCCCGCGATGGAATACCGCACGCTCTGTTCCCGACAGGGCCTCTGTAAACAACTCTCTCGCCTGATTCTGGGCACGGATCATCTGGGCAATCTGCCCCAGGTACAAACCCTTGAAGTTTTGAATGAAGCCCTCAAATTGGGAATCAATACCTTCGATACCGCCCCGATTTATACCGACAAAATCGAAATCCGCCTGGGCGCATGGCTTGCCCGCCAAAATCGAACGGATCTGCATGTGATTACCAAGGGCGGATTCCCTCGAGATTTGGGGCCAGGCACCTACCAAA
Organism: bacterium (Candidatus Blackallbacteria) CG13_big_fil_rev_8_21_14_2_50_49_14; assembly: GCA_002783405.1. NCBI lineage: Bacteria > Candidatus Blackallbacteria > bacterium (Candidatus Blackallbacteria) CG13_big_fil_rev_8_21_14_2_50_49_14. The sequence continues at coordinate 4,532 of PFGG01000077.1, forward strand.
GCCGCCTCAAAACCAGTAAAGCAGAGATTGTGACTCAGGTATCTGAAGAACTCGAAAAATCCAGAGCCCAGTACCGGCAAAAGATCAGCATTTATCTCATGCACCGTGACGATGCAGATTTTAATAATTATCAGCGGGTCAAACGGGAACAAACTCCTGTGCAGACCGTCCTCGAAGCGCTCTCTGCCCCCCTGCTGACCCAGCATTTTGATTTTTTAGGCCTTTCCAATTGGCGCACGGCCCGTGTCGAAGAAGCCCTGCAACTGGCGCAAACTCACCCAGATTTCAGCCAGCCGCTTTGCAACAGCCCCTATTTTTCGCTGCTTGAAATGGGGCCGGTGACGATTCACTCTGGCGGCGTTCAAGTCAAACATGCCGAGATGATGCGGGCTGATTTTCAAAGGGGGATCAGCCTCATGCCCTATTCCCCCCTGGGCGGGTTTTCGATTTTTTCAAGGGGGTGGGAAAGCGCCAAAGCCCATGCCTATCGCCTCAAGATGCAAAAAGACAGGTATTGGCGCAACCTCTTTGATGCGATCTTTACAGAAGCGAATCATCAACGCTATTTGCGCGCAGAAGCCTTTGCCAAAGCGTTTAATCTTCAACACCAGACCCATTACAGCCTCGATCAGTTTGTGAATGCCTATGCACTGGCGCATCCTCGCAGTGATTTTTTGATCATCGGTCCTCGCAGTGTGGCGCAGCTCAGACGCACGGTGGAAGCTTTAAAGCTGGCCAAAGCTCTAAATGCCGAAGACCTGGATTGGCTGTATGGGAAAGAATCAGTTTCCCATTAAATGAAATTTAACTTAATCTAAATCCTAAGATACACATGTTTGACCCCAATTTGCACGATAAACTTTCTAGAGAAACACATATCCAGAGAGAGTAACACCATGTCTTCAATTAATTTTGTTCAAAATTCTGTCAGTTTACAAACGCCAAGCCAAGCCAAACCTGCTCAAAAATCTGAAGCAATAAAATTAGAAACCAAACAAACGAATATTCAAAAAGACCATCTCGAAGTGCAGACCCATTCAAAGAGCCCAGTGATGAACGTATTGGGGGGCAGCTTTGCCGGTTTATTGGTCGGTGGAAGTGTGGGTGGCCTCGGCGCAGGGGTTGCAGACATGGTGATCAACAACGGTTATGATCTGGTGGGTGCTTTCTCATTTGGAGCACGTTTGGGTGCAGGCGTCGGTTTGCTCACAGGAGCAACCGTTGCTCAACTTACCGACACGAAAACGAAAGCTGGTGTATATGGAACACTGGCAGGAGCGATTGCCGGGGGTGCGGTCGGTCTGATTGCTGAGCGCAGTTTATATGCTGTAAGCTTGGGTGCCAGCTTTGGTGCAGTCACCGGTGGCGCCAGCAGCGTCGCCGTTTCTCATTTTCTTGGCCATTAAATTATTTAAAAATCAAAGCATCCTATTGAGCCCGGAAAACACCTGCCGTGGTGCCCATATAGAGGCGAACCGGATTCACGGCAATCGTATTGACCTCCAAGGAGGGATTGGCCAACCCCGTGCCCATCTGAGCCCAGGCGCTGCCCCCATTGGTGCTGCGGAAAATCCCGCCACGGGTCGCCACATAGACATTTTGAGTAATGACCGGATCAATCGCCAGAGCCAAGACATCCATATTGTCCAGACCTGTCCCACTGGATCCCAAGGGATAGCCATGGGTGGCATCTCGGCCAATCTGAACCCAATTGCCCGGATCCTCACGCTGCCAGACCCCAACAAAATAGCCGCCAGAAGGGCCACCTGGGGGGGTGCAGACAAAGTTGATAAAACAACCGCCCAAGCCCCCGCCATAAAGACGGGCTGAAACGGTAGGATGGGCGACCAAAGCCCGCACATCGACCCCCGAAAGGAAAAACCCCGAAGCAAAGGACAAACCATTGTTGATCGTGGTCCACCCCGTGCTCGCGACAGTGTCCGCACTGGCACGGTGCACCCCAGCACCATAGCTGCCAGCATAGAGCAGCGTGGCATTGGGAGCTGCTGGATAAAATAGAGAAAGAGAACTGATCTTTTGGCTCTGCAGCCCAGTACTGACCGAAGCCCAGCTTAAACCAGCATCCTTGCTGACAAAAACGCCGCCACCATAGGTACCTGCATAGATCGTGTCTGGGCTTCGGGCATCTATCGCCAGAGCCCGCACATCTAAATGACTCAAACCTGCCGCTGCGCCCAAAACACTCCAATGTGCCCCGCCATCGTTGCTGCGGTAGATGCCCTGACTCTGGGTTCCGGCCAAGAGAATCTGAGCATTGGTGGGGTGAATAGCCAGGGCCTGAACCGTCCCAGAAGTTGCACCCGCCAGCCTATTGACACAACTGTCGGTTCCACCACTGGCAGTGCATTTCCAGACCCCTCCCTGCGAGGCTCCCGCCACAGCCGATCCTGCCCAAACCACTTGGGAATCGGTCTTCAGAGCCGCCAAAGCCTGAATATTCTCACTGCCCAGCCCCACACTGCCCCAGCCCACCCAGTTAGAGAGGGTCGCGACTTCTAAGGTCTGTGAAAGGGCACTTTCGACCCCTCCGACCAAAGCTGAGACCTGCATATTGTAGAGGCTTGCGGCAGAAAGTCCAGTCATATTCAGCTGGGTCTGTGGAGCATTGACACTTTGCAACAAAACCCCATTTTGGTAAATGCGATAACTTTCAGCCCCCGTTACCGCGCCCCAATTCAGCGTAAAACCAGAGGTCGAGAGGTTCGTTGCACTTATATTCAGAGGGGTCGGAGGCACAATCCGAAAGGCGGGCGTATTCACAGCGGTCTGGGTGCCCACACTGACCGATACCGTGGTATCACCCAGTGGAACCGTCGGAATTTTGACCCGCAATTGCGTACTGCTAAGCACCGTAATATCTGAACTGGGGATTGTGGTATTGCCAAATTTAACCGTATTGCCTGCTGCACTGGCATGAAACTGACTGCCCGTAATCAAAAGAGTGTCTCCCTGAGCGCCCGAACTGGCCCCCAAACTGCTAATCACAGGACGAGACGGAGTGAAAACCAGATTTCCCAAATCTAAAGTGCCCCCTTCGGTTACGGTGACAGTGGCCGGAGCCGTATGGGTATAGCCCGCTGGGGCTGTGAGTTCAAGTTTCCAGGTGCCGGGTGGGACCTGGTTAAAGGAGAAAGCACCATTGCCCTGATTCTGAAGCACAGAGCTGAGAGGGTCCATTAAGCGCAGATTGACCTGATCACTGGCCACCAAGCCAGAAAGTGAGCCTTGAATTGAACCTGTGGCAAGCGTATATCCCGCCTTATGTGGGTTCAAGGCCGCTATATTCCCACCATTGGCGAGTAAATCCTGTAAAATTTCAGCCCGGTCTACCAAAAAAGGATGGGTCGTATACGTATAGTTAGGAAAACTGCCCTGAGCCCCAGTCACTGTATCTACCAAGGTTTGCAGGGCCGCCCGATCCAAATGGGTGGCCATCAAAGGATTATTCTGGCTCGTGAGCAAATCATAAACCAAAAGTCCGGCAGGACTCGAACGATAACTGAGTTCGACCGTCGTCGGCGTATGGGTGATATCAAAGACAGCGCTGAGGGTCAGGCCTGGAATTTCGGCGCCTGTAGCATCGTAGGGAATAATCCGGGCCACTCTGGCCTCTCCCGAGGGAACCTGAGTAAGGGTGGTGTTCAGCGTACAACCTGTCGCTGGAATACTGTGATTTTGCCCGGCATCGGCTCCTGCAGGATAAAGCGTCTGGGCAATGCCTGCTCCCACCACAGAGACCTGAAAGCGGGAAAAACGCGCACAATCCACAGCCTGGGTGCGAAAGCCACGCGGCAAAGGAAGCATCTGCGGATATTGAATCGCAATTTGCAAGCGGGGGGAGGGCCCCGGCACAATCCAAATCAAGGCGTGATCCTGAGAGCGCACAAGAGGCCCCAAGGAAGACAGTGAGGATGCCTGACAGGAAAAAAGCAGCGCAGCCCCCACCCACAGAAATCTTTTGGTCATTGGTAAACTCCATTCACCACTACATCGGCTAAAAGCTGTGTCACAACAAGGGTCTGAGTGCGTTCTGCGGCCGGATTCACCCCATCGGAGACCTGTACCTTGATCGTATAAGTGCCCGGCAGATCTGGTGCAGTCCAAACCGTCGAGGCTCCATGAGTTGAACTAAAACTGGCATTGCCACAGTTCGAACACGACCAGGTATAGGCCGTCGAAGGCAGCACTTGCTCATCTGTGGCTAAACAAGTGAGCTGAACAGGAGCCCCCACGCCGGGCAAACTGGTTTTACTGGCCGTCAGAGATTGAATCACGGGAGGATGATTGACAGCCACCTGTCCCCCAGC
>PFGG01000078.1 GCA_002783405.1 bacterium (Candidatus Blackallbacteria) CG13_big_fil_rev_8_21_14_2_50_49_14
ATTTGCCATTTCCATCTGACGCACGGTGCCTTCATCGGAGCTGTTGCCCATGGAGAGCAAATCCTGAAAGGTACCAGTCCAGGTACGCCAGCTGGCACTGTTGAGAGCGGTGCTGGCCTGAATATTCAGGGCACGGGAGGTGGCGTCGCTGGCGTTGGCCGTCATGTCACGCACAGAGCGCAGGGCGCTTTCCTGGCGGCTGATGGCTGAGGTATAGGCGCGGTTGCTGTCTACGAGTTTATTGTAGCGCTCGGGCAGGGTATCGTCTTGAAAGAAGGTAGGGGTAAACACATGGCCCCAGGAATTGGTGGCAGTGGCATGAACATTTTTCAGGGTTTCGAGCCCATTGGTGAAAAGCTGCATGCCTTTGCTTTCGGTGATCGTGCCCTGGCTGATTTCAACCGCATCGGCTTTTAAGGCAGAGACCAATTCACCGCTACTGATCTGGCCGTCTTTGTCGGTGTCGACCTTGTCTTTAACACGGGGGTCGACCTTGAGTTCGTCCATCACTTTGTTATTATTGCTGTCAAAAGAGCGGACCAGCCACTCCTGGTTTGAAAAATTTACGCCACCTGCCATAAATGCCGAGGCCTCCTGAAAATCTGGATTTTCCCTGATCATACGCTAAAAGAAGAGAAAACACAAGCGAAGGAACAGAGCATAATTCAGAGCTTCAAGCACCCCAAATTTGCCTGGCAGTTTGCCTTTCTCTTTGCACAAATTCAAACAATAAAACACCCACAAAACAAAGTAAATCGCGGCTTATCCTCTTGCGAGTCAAGCCGCGAAAAACGCTAAATACAAGCTTTAAAAAGTCAAGCGTTCAGCTCCTGGGCATCCACCACGGCCAGGGCAGCCATATTGACGATTTCACTGACAGAAGCCCCCTGCTGAAGCACATGCACAGGTTTGGCCATGCCCATCAGAATCGGGCCCAGCGACTCTGCGCCCCCCAGCTCAATCAAGAGCTTATAGGCAATATTGCAGGATTGCAGATCAGGGAAAACCAGAATATTGGCATCGCCCTTGATCCCGCTGAAGGGAAAAACCCGTGAACGGGTCGCCGAAACGGCTGTATCGGCCTGCATTTCACCATCCACCACCAAGTCAGGAGCTTTTTCTTTGACCAATTGAGTCGCCTTACGCACCTTCTCCACCTGGGGATTGTTGCGTACACTGCCAAAATTGGAAAAAGAAAGCATCGCCACCTTGGGCTCGATATCAAAACGCCGGGCCACATCAGCTGCAGACAGGGCAATGCCGCAGAGTTCTTCAGCGGAAGGATCTATATTGACGGTGGCATCACAGAGGAAATACAGCTTGTTTTCAAACATCAGCACATACAAACCCGCCACCTTGTAAAAATCCTCTTTGAGGGGCAGACACTGCAAAGCAGGACGCAAGGTATCTGGATAGTGCTGGGTCAAACCGGCAATAAAGCCATCAGCATCGCCACAATCGACCATCATGGCCGCAAAATAATTATAGTTATGCACCCATTGCTGGGCTTCGGCCAAAATCATGCCTTTGCGCTGACGCTTTTGATAATACTTCTGGCCATAGTGCTCAAGACGGGGAGAAAGCCGGGGCGCAATGATCTCGATCCCCTTGAGCGTCACGCCTAAATCAGCGGCAATTTTGGCGATGGTTTCTTCATAGCCCAGCAAAACAGGGTGTGCAATCCCATCATCCACCAAAATTCGGGCCGCTTGAACGATTTTCTCGTTTTCACCTTCCACAAAGACAATCCGCTTGGGTGAAGTGCGCGCCTTATTGCTGATCAAACGCATCAACTCTCGCGAAACGCCATAGCGACGTTCCAATTCCTGACGGTATTCTTTGAGGTCAATCTGCAGGCGGGCCACCCCACTGCGCATGGCTGCTTCTGCAACGGCTGAAGCCACCCAGACCAAAATCCGGGGGTCAAAGGGCTTGGGAATCAGATACTCAGGGCCAAAGGCGATATTTTCGAGGTTATAGGCCTGACAGACACTGGCAGGAACCTCTTCTTTGGTCAAGGCGGCTAAAGCATGGGCTGCAGCCAGCAACATCTCTTCATTGACCGTGCGGGCCCGCACATCCAAAGCTCCTCTAAAAATATAGGGAAAGCCCAAAACATTGTTGACCTGGTTGGGATAATCTGAACGGCCTGTGGCCATCAAAAGATCTTCACGCACAGCCACCGCATCAGGATAGGTAATTTCAGGATCAGGATTGGCCAAGGCAAAGACAATCGGATGCGCGGCCATACTGGCGACCATGGCCTGAGACATCAGCCCTTTGCCAGAGACGCCAATAAATACATCGGCCCCCTCTAAAGCCTCAGCCAAAGTGCGCAGCGGTGTTTCCTGGGCAAAGGATTCTTTAAAAGCGTTCATGCCTTCTGTCCGCCCCTTATAAATCACCCCCTTGGAATCCACCATCATGATCTTGCCACGATCGGCTCCCAGGCTGATAGCCAGCTTGGCACAGGCCACAGCCGCAGCGCCAGCGCCGCTGAAGACAAAACGGCAGTCTTCAATCTTCTTGCCAGCCAATTCCAGTGCATTGATCAAACCCGCAGCAACAATCACGGCAGTGCCATGTTGATCATCATGAAAGACGGGAATTTGCATGGTTTCACGCAGTTTTTCTTCGATATAAAAGCATTCAGGGGCTTTGATATCTTCAAGATTAATGCCCCCAAAGGTAGGCTCCATAGCCTGTACAGCCGCAATCACCGCGTCAGGATCTTTGGCATTGAGTTCAATATCAAAGACATCAATATCCGCAAAGCGTTTAAACAGTACCCCCTTGCCTTCCATAACCGGCTTGGCGGCATAGGGGCCAATATTGCCCAAGCCCAAAACGGCAGTTCCATTGGTAACCACAGCCACCAGGTTGCCACGCGAGGTATAGGTGTAAGAGTCATCTTCGTTTTTAGCGATCTCTAAACAGGGCTCGGCAACGCCGGGCGTATAGGCCAAAGCCAAATCTCGCTGGGTATAGCAGGGCTTGGTCGAACGAATCGCAACTTTTCCGGGTTTGCCCTGGGAATGATAATCCAGAGCTTCTTCTTTGCTGATCATCATGGAACAGTACCTTTCTCTCAAACCAAAATACACAAAAATGTGCAAAAACGCGCACTCATTGTGGCACGCTTGTCCCAGGGGAACAAGACAATCGCAAGATTTTTTTAAGCAAGAAAACTAAAGCAGTTTGAGATCGGTACGCAGCCAGGGATTATGAGCATCCTGCCCTTGGGCAAAGTTTTGAACTGAACGCTGCCCCCCCTGCATTTGCTTGCCCAAAAGGGCAGCCACGGCCTGAACGGATAGAGGCAGCTCAGCAGCAAGCTGTAAATCAGCTGCATAATGCTCCACAAAATGGGTATCAAAGTGCCCTGCTTGAAACTGGGGATGTTCCAAGACACGAATCAGATAGGCGATATTGGTGGTTACCCCCAAAATCACAAAATCTTTCAAGGCCTGAATCAAACGCAGACGGGCACTTTCGCGGTCAGGGCCCCAGGCCACCAATTTGGCCAGCATGGGGTCATAATAGGGTGTAATCTCCTGGGTGCGGTACAAGCCAGAATCCACACGAATGCCTGGCCCCTGGGGAAGTTTGAGCGCCAAAATATGCCCCGTGGTGGGCATAAACTGACGGGCAGGATCTTCGGCATAGACCCGCACCTCAATCGCGTGTCCCCGCGCAGAAATATCGTTTTGGGAAAAGGGCAAGGGCTGTCCTGCTGCGACCTGAATCTGGGCTTTGACCAAGTCTAAGCCCAAAACCTGTTCTGTCACCGGGTGTTCTACCTGCAGACGGGTATTCATTTCAAGAAAATAGAATCTGTTTTCGGCATCGAGCAGCATTTCAATTGTACCCGCATTGACATAATGAACAGCTTTGGCCGCTTGAACAGCCGCCGCTGCCATCTGTGCCCGTAAATCTTCACTGAGGGCCGGAGAAAGCGCTTCTTCTACAATTTTTTGATGCCTGCGCTGAATTGAACACTCACGTTCACAGAGATGCAAAACCTGGCCCTGGGTATCTGCCAGAATCTGAAATTCAATATGGCGAACCGAGGTAAAATAACGCTCTAAAAATACAGCATCATCGCCAAAAGCGTTTAAGGCTTCACGCTTGGCACTGGCCAACGCTGCGGGAAGATCTTCAATCTTTTCAACCACCCGCATACCCTTTCCGCCCCCTCCAGCCGAGGCTTTAACCAAAAGCGGAAAGCCCACTTTCAGCGCCTCGCTCTGCAAACGCTCAAGGGATTGGTCATCGCCGTAATAGCCAGGAACCGTAGGCACACCCGCCTGATCCATACAGCGCTTGGAGGCAATTTTACTGCCCATCAACTCCATGGCTTCGGTTGAAGGCCCAATAAAAACAATCCCAGCTGCCTGACAGGCTTCAACAAACGCTGTATTTTCACTCAAGAAACCATAACCTGGATGCACCGCATCCACCCCTGCTTCACGGGCCACTTCCAGAATTCGGGGAATATTCAAATAACTTTCAAGGGCGGGCGCAGGCCCCACGCAAAAAGCCTGATCTGCCAATTGCACATGCAAGGCCGAGGCATCGGCCTCTGAATAAATCGCAACAGGAGAAATTCCCAATTCGCGACAGGAGCGGATCACCCGCACGGCAATTTCGCCACGGTTGGCAATTAATATTTTTTGAAAGGGTGGATTTTGAGTCATAACCACATTATGACATAACCTCAAATCGAAACGAAGCACATGAATCAGGCAAGGCCAGGAACAAATTCACTCCCGCACGGGTCTGTAAAGGCAAAGAAGAGCCTGCTCGGATTTCCATCTGAGGCCAGGAGTATGATACAACTGTATAGCATCTTTCAATGCTTTTATCCTGCCAGTTCTGCACGAAAGGAACCCCTCTATGATCAAGCGTCCTTCATCCCTTATCCTCTTTCTGGCCTCAGCCCTTTTGCTCGCCAGTTTCTCTCCCCTGCCAGGACATGCCCAGAGTAGCGATCCCCAGATCATTCAAAGTGTTCGCGAAAATGTTGGCAATGTGACGATTGACTGGAGCGAAGGCATTGTGCGTGTTACGGGAACAGGTGCGCCGCCCGATCGCGGCAGCGCCTCACAAAGACGTTTAATGGCCGAGCGGGCAGCCATCGCAGATGCTTATCGTCAATTGGCAGAAGCCATCAATGGGGTACGCGTCAATGCTGAAACCGTGGTCAAAGATTATGTCACCGAAAGCGATACGATTCGCCTGCAGGTCAGTGCCTTAATTCGAGGTGCCCAGAAGATTGACCGTCGTTTTCTTTCAGATGGTTCGATTGAAGTGGATATGGCCGTCAAACTCTATAGCCAACAGGGCCTCAGCGGCATTCTGCAACCCCAGAAAAATGCGGCCCCCCCTCCCCCTGTACCCGATACTGTCAAACCCGATCCCAACCCAGGGGACTATACCGGCCTGATTATTGACTGCCGGGGATTGGGTCTGAAACCCGCCATGAGCCCGGCCTTGCTCAACCAAAGTGGCGGCGAAATCTATGTCGGCCATTTGCCGATCGATCCAGATTTCGTGATCAACAGAGGAATCGTGGCCTATAGCACCTCGCTGAATGAAGCCCGCCGCCATGAACGGGCCGGCAATTCCCCCCTGATTGTCAAAGCCGTCGCCGCCAGTGGCAATTTCAAAGCAGATGCTGTTTTGCCAGAAAAAGAAACCCAACAGGTGCTGGGACTCGAAGCCAAGGCAAAAGTACTCAGCCTGGCCCACGTTATTTTCGTGCTCTAATCCTTTTTCAAGGAACGCAAGGGCAAGAGGAGCATTTCAGGGAGTCGATCGCATTCGGCTCCCTGAAAATTTGCAAGCCCAATCTGCATCTCTGCATGTCCCTGACGGGGTTCTGCCCGGTAGGTTCCCCCCAGGTGATCCCAACAGGAAAGAAAAAAACCATAGTTGCTGTTGGTTTCGTCTTCTGCTTGAGAGTGGTGTACCCTGTGAAAATCAGGTGTCACGATCAGCAGACGTAAAATTTTCTCCAGCCCACCCGGCAAACGAATATTGCCATGGTTAAAAACAGCACTGGCATTCAAAAGCAGCTCAAAGAGCAAAACCGCACCGGGGGAAGGGCCCAAAGCCAAAACAAGCACCGTTTTGTAAAGCATTGAAAGCAAAATTTCAAGCGGGTGAAAGCGCAGGCCGGTAGTTGCATCAAACCCTGAATCTGCATGGTGGACACGGTGCAAGCGCCAAAACAGGGGCAGGGCATGAAAGAGCACATGTTGCAAATAAATGGCGAGATCCAGAACCGCCACACTGAAAAGCAATTCCAAAGTCACGGGCGCATTGACAAGATTGAGCACCCCCCACCCCTGGGCCTGGGTAAAAACCGCAGTCTGATAGGCCAAAGCCCCTAAACTAAAGCGCAAAAGCAGGGTATTGAAGACCACCAAACCCAAATTACTCCACCAGCGACGCTGAAACAGTAATCCCTGACGACAGGGTTTCCAAAGCTCCCAAAGTGTCATGAAGGCAAAAACACCTACAAAACTGCCCAAACGGATCAAACTTTCAAGATTCATGTTTTCGGCTCCTGGAGGCTTACCCATTCCAGCGAAGACGTTTCAAAAGCTGAGAGGGATTCATACAAAACCCAAGCGCCGCCTTGCTGTTTCCAAACCTCTAAACGGGCATTGCCCTGTTTCGTGCTGCTCCAATGCCCAGGCCGGCCCGAAACCACCTGCCAGGGAGCATGGGCCAAAGCGGTTTCAGGCGCAGACAAAGTACAGCGAAAGCGCAGCCCCTGCTTTTCTGCTTGAAATTGAACTGTCCAAGGCGCTTGGCCCTTTTGCAGACGCAAGCGCTGCCAGGGCAGCCAGCGAAAATCTTCGCCTCGGTAACGAAGGTGCAGAAACAGAGCTGGGAAATGAAAGCGTGGATGGCGCGTAGAAAGCAGTTCCAGCCAGGTATTTTCATCTTCGAGAAAGGTATTGCAATGGGCCCAAAACCATTCACGTGCAGGCCGGGAGCCCCAAATATGCCCCTGCATACCCGGTTCGCGATCTAGACGGATCTCCTGCCCCTGGCTCAGGATTCGCCCTGAGCAGAGCAAATTGGGTTGGGGACTGCAAAAGTCAGCCCTGCGCCCTAACCAGGCAGGAAGCATCTGCAAGGGAGGGGCCAGCGCTTCAAATTCAAGCTCCCAGTGCAAGGCTTGATCTGCTGACTGAAGATAGCCCAAAGCGCCCTGGGAACGCAGCCAAGATTTGCCGGTCTGTAAAAAAAAGAAACGCTCAGAACTGCGTACAGCCTCAATCTCAAAACTTTCAGACAAGAGGAGGGGAGGCTTCCCCTCCTGAAAACAGAGCGCCCACAGTTCAGCCTGGGCTACTCCCTGCAGATTCCGGCTTAAAGTATGGCGGAACCAATAGGCCTTGCCCACTTCCGGCAAATCCAGCAAATAATACCAAGCCTCTTGAAACGCCCCCTGAGCAGCAAAGAAACGAACCGCATTGGCCGCTTCCTGAGCAGCATCTCCCCTGACCTTCAGCGATTCAGAAAATGAAATAAAAACTCACCTGATTTCAGTGTTTTTCTTTGGGCTTGGTTAAATCGACGCCACGATCCTTGGAACGCTCAACGCGTTCTTCCATTTGTTTTTCAAATGCTTTCATGGGAGGCGCACTTTGCTCTTGGCGCTGAGTTTGAACTTTTTGGGGTAAGGGCGTTACTTCTTCAGGATTGGGGGGACGGTTATAAAAAGCATAGATTCCATAGGCCAAAGCCCCGAGCATTACCACCCAGAACAGAATACTGCCAGTCACTCTTTTCACAATAGATTTCCTCGTTTATTCATGACTCTGCCTTCATTATTCACTATTTAGAAAACTGTATCAAGGTTCCCAATCCGGTATACTTGAGATAGAACGCAAACAGGAAACAATCTATGACTGCCTCTGAAAACCGTTCCGAAGCCTGGAAAAACCTTTTCGCAGAAAAAGGCTGGCTCAAACAGAATCAAATTCATTTGCCCTCAGATATCAGGGTTTACCTCTATTTTCCGCCAGCTACCACAGATATTAACTCGATTCAATCGATTTGTCTGGAACATGATTTTTCCACCACCGATGATTTTATCATTTACCGTATTTCTCCCAACGAAGAGGAATATTACCTCTGGGAAGACATCCAATCGATTCGCATCACCACCCAACGCAAGATGCTGCGGGGCAGTTAATTTCAAGGAACAAAATCAAGACAAAAAGCAACTTTATAACTAACCCGCATTTCCAAGGAGTATGCCATGTTTCACAAAAAAACCCATCTCAAAATACTTGCCCTGGCAACCCTTTTGCCACTCTTCAGCCTTTCATGGAGCCCATCAGCACGCAGTGCCGGCAAAGGCGTGACACGCCCCTTGGGCAGCGGCACGGTCAATTGGAGCACTTCAATGATTCGCGTCACCGGTTCAGGCGCTCCTCCGGCCAAAGGCAGTGCACCGCAAAAACGCCTGATGGCCAAACGGGCAGCGATTACCGATGGCTATCGCCAACTGGCAGAGGCCGTCAATGGCGTAAGGGTTTTTTCTGAAACCACGGTTAAAAATTTCGTGACTGAAAGCGATGTGATTCGTTTACAGGTACAGGCGGTGATTAAAGGCGCGCGCGTGGTAGGGCAAACCCGTTATCTCTCTGATGGTTCAGTGGAAGTCGATATTGAAATGCCCGTCTTTGGTTCCGACAGTCTGGCCCAAGGGCTTGATTTCGGCAAGAGCCTGCAAAAAGAGATGAGCAAACCCTATAGCATGCTCGATGGCCGTCTGGCCTTTATAGGCCCCCTGCTGCGCCTAGCCCCCCCCCCAAAGAAACCTCAGCCTGAACGCGGAAAGCGTTGGCAACAGGCACAGGGAGCAGGCTATACAGGTCTGATCATCGATGCCAGTGGCTTGGGCGCAGAGCCTGCCATGGGTCCGTTTATTATTGGCGCAGCCAAACGCATTCACCCCAATAACGCGATCGGCATGGATCCCAATCTGATCGTGCAGCAGGGCCCTGTTCACTATGTCGAAGATATTGATGAGGCCAAATCAGACAATGATCGCATTGGCGCCAACCCCCTGGTGATTGAAGCCAAAGCCGCTCAGGGCAACCCAGCCAATACCGATATTCTGCTCGATGACGCAGCAGCAAAAAAAGTGCTTGAAGCCAATCAACAAGGGCATTTTCTCGACAGTTTGAAGGTCACGCTGGTGATATGAGAAAATTCCTGATCGGCAGCCTGGCCCCCCTCGTACTGGCAGTACCCTTTGTCTTGCAAACGCACCCCAGTTCTGTGGCTGCCGTACAGACACAAACGCGCCCTTTAAATCAGCTTTCCGAAAGCGAAATCTCAAGCTGGTTGAAAAGCCTGAGCACAAAGCCCTTTCTGGAACGTCTGGAGGCGGTTTCAGAAAGAGCACTCGGCACCCCCTATCTGCTGGGCCCCTTGGGTGAAGGCCCAAGAGGCCCCTATGACAGCAAGCCGCTGATCAACCTGAAACAGGTGGATTGTGTTACTTTTTGCGAGCAAAGCCTGGCCCTGGCCCTCAGCAGCAATTATCAACAAGCCGTAGCGACTCTACAAAAAATTCGCTATGACCAGGGCGAAATCAAAATGGAATGCCGCAACCATTATTTTATGGCAGACTGGATTCCGCATAACAGCTGGTTGGTAGAAGATATTACAGCGCGCTTACCGGGTTCAAAACCTCTGGAACGCACGATCAGCCACAAAACACTTTTTGCAAATCAAGGGTTTAAAGGCATTCAGGTCAGACAGCCCGATCGCAGACTGAAGCAGGCCTATATTCCCGACGACCAACTTGAAAAAGTACTGCCCCTGCTCAAAACAGGAGATATTGGGGTTTTAATTCAGGATCTGCCTGGGATCTTTGCTGCCCATACTGGCTTGGTGATACGCAAGGGCAATCAGGTCTTTCTGCGCAATGCCACCTCACTCAGTCCCAAACAAGTGGTCGATACACCCTTTCCCGAGTTGATTGCTTCGTTGAAGAAAAGCAAACGCCTGATCGGCATGAGTTTCGCCCGCCCCAAAGCCCATCCTGTGCCCCCCAAGGGCAAAAGTTGAGCATGAAAAAAGTCGGGTTGTGTGCTTTGCTCTTGGCTGCACTCTATCCCACGCCCGGTGTCTGGGCCAAGGCGAATACAGCCGAACTGGCCGAAACCCACCGGATTGAAGCCCAAATCAAAGCCAAGCAGACAAGTCAGGCCGAAACCGCCCTGTTTAATCTTTTACGCAAGGAAGAAGACTCCGTGCTGCGCCCCTATTGGTTCTACCTTTTGGCAGGCTTGCGCCCCAGTCAGGATGACCCCCGCAATTATCTACACAATCAAAGATCGCTCAGTGCCGCGTATTATGCCTGGAGAGCCCTGAAAACACCTGCCAAATTCTGTAGTCAGGATTGGCAAATTCTATCCCGCTTACTGCCCACAACCTCAGTCAAACCGACACTTACTGATTCACGTCAAATTCAGGAACGCTTGCATTGTTCAGCGGGCCTGCCCGAATCTCAACGCCTAAATCTAGCCCAATGGCTTAAAGAAAATCGTTTTTACTGGCTCATTCCTCGCCTGCTCAAAAATCCACAGAGCAACGAAGCCTTATTTGAGAGTGCCCAGGTTTTCATCCAAAACCAGGACGATGCGCACGCCTATCCCCTGCTCTCCAAGCTCTTAAAACAACCTGCCAAAACAGCCCAGGAAAGGCAATGGCATCAACAGGCACTGGTACAGGCCGGACTCTGTCAGGCGCGCATGAAAAATAGCAAAAATGCCGATTTCTGGTGGCAACAGCTTTCCCCTCAAGATCAGGAAAACTACCCTGAAATGCTCTGGCAAAAAGCACGGGTGACTCAGCGTCAAGGCCATCAAGCAAGCCAAATTCTCAATCAACTCAGCCAAAACTATCCCCAACATGTTCGAACCCCTGAAGCCTTGTGGATTTTATTGCAAGAAGCCCTGAGGCCCTTCCAACCCAATCAAATCATTCCCTTGGCCCGCATCCTGCTCAAATACCATCCCAATGCAGACGAAGCCCCCGCTGCACGTTACTGGTTGGCACGCTCCCTTGAAACGCAAAGCGGCCCCTCGCAGGAAACACAAAAACTCTATCAGAAACTGGCACAGGGCCCACTGAATCAATACTATACGCACCTGGGGCAATGCCATTTAAACCATCAATCCTGTTATCAGCGCGCTTACCCCCCCCTCAAAAACAAACCTGTCAGTCTGGATTTTCTAGAAGCCAATCCCCTGCTCAAAGAAATCGCCGAAGATGCCCAACACGAGATATTGGAAGTGATTGCTCCCTTTTTAAGCGTAGCCCCTAAACAAGAGCCGCTGCTCAAAGCCTATGCCTATCTTAAAAACAAGCATTATTTTCGCTCAATTCGCACCCTTTGGCTGGTACCCAGTCGGGATCCTGAAGTTTTGAGCCTGATGTATCCTTTGCTTTATGAACGTGAAATGCAGAAGTTTTCACAGAAATATGCACTTCCTCAGGCGCTGGTGGCCGGTCTGACCTGGCAGGAGAGTATGTACAAGGCGGATATCCGTTCAAGAGCAGGAGCTGTCGGCCTAATGCAACTCATGCCCGCTACCGCGCGGGAAACCGCCGCCAAAGCCGGACTCAAAGGATTTAAACAGACACAATTGACTCAACCTGAAATCAATATTCAGTTGGGAAGTTTTTATCTGCGCGAGCAGCTCAATCGCTGGCAGGGCGATCTGATCCCCACCATCGCCTCGTATAACGCTGGGCCAGGAGCAGTCAGCCGCTGGAAAAGAAGTTTCGGAGAACTTGAAGCGGATCTCTTTATTGAGCAGATTCCCTATGATGAAACCCGTCGTTACGTCAAGCAAGTGCTCACACATTCCTGGGTTTACGCCAACCTCTATCAGGAATAAACAAGCCCCCCAAGCAGGGCTTGAGGGGCTTAGAAATCAGATAATCAGATAAATTAAAGTTTATTGACTTTAAATTCCATCGTGGGCAGATAATTCTGAAGACTATCGAGATTCATCTTTTTACTTTCACCCTTGGTTTCACCCTTGGCTTGAAATTGTTTTTCCAATAGAGAGGCCATAGGCCCCAACATGACCCGGGTTGTCAGTGAATCGCTGGGTTTCATATCAGGTGGATTGCCACTGTTCCAGCGGGAGGCCAGCAGTTTCAGCTGATCATCTGTCATTCCCCGCTTAATATTCTGAAGCGTAATTTGATAAAAACGCACATGGTATTTAAAAACCTTGAGGGTATCTTTGGAGATACGCAACCACTCTTTGATCGGCTTGCTTTTGGGAGACAAAGAAGCAGCTTTTGAAAAATGGGTGATCGCAGAACTGATTTCTTTTTGCGCTTCCCCCAGGGCCCGAACACGCAAAGGAATATGGGCATAACTTGGACCATAGGAGAGAATATCCTGGGGCATCAGTTTGGATTGAATCACCCCTTTTTGCTCAACCTTCAGAATATAGTTCTTATCATCATATTTACTTTTGATCTCATTCGCAGCTTCAAAAATGGATTTGGAAACATAATAATTCTTCAAACCTGCCAGAAAAGCCTCATGTGCCGCCTGACTGGTTTTGGTCTGAGAGGTAATTGAAAGCGGATATTTGGCCTCTAATTTTTTACGGGCTTCAGCTTCTTCAGGGGTTTCTTCTGCAGTTTCTTCTGCAGGAGCACTGGACTCCTCTTCTGGCGCGTTTAAAGAATCGTGGCCATAAATTCCACGCTTGCCCAAAGGTTTTGAGGGTTCAGCCTGAACAGGCATGGGAAGCAAGGGCGACACCACCGCAGCCAGGGCAAAAAGTGCAACCAGAAAACGTGTCAGTCTATGCATTGTATTCCTCTCCATTCAAACTCAGGTTCAATCATAACCAAAACCCGAGCAGGTATCAAGCCAACTAAAGGGCTTTCAAATCAATTTCCAAAGATTCACGGGCCAGATACGACTCGGGAAAAACTTCCCGCGCCTGCGCTTCCATCAGCGCCAATTGCTGATCAGAATGCATCGGGTCATGGTGATAAAGCATCAAACGCTTCACTCCTGCCATTTGTGCAATATGGGCTGCTGCAGTATGGGTACTGTGCCCCCACCCAGTTTTGGTTTGAAGTTCTTCTGGGGTGTATTGGGAGTCGTAAATAAACAAATCAGCCCCTTTGGCAAACTCCACCAGTCGGGGATCGAGTGTTTCAAGCGTATATTCCATATCGGTCGCATAAATCAGACTGCAGCCTTCATGTTCAATGCGAAAGCCGTAAACCCCCCCAGGATGGTTAAAAGAGCGGCTCGAAATTTTCAAACCCGGTTCAATTTCTATGGTTTCTTCCTGAAGTTCAACGAATTCAATCCGCGCCCCCATCTGATCCAATTGGACGGGAAAATATTGGTAATTCATCTGACCCTTGAGCACATCTTCAAGGCGCTCTTCAGCTTTTCCTGCACCATAGACTTTAAAGTGGTTGCTGGCGATAAAGGCAGGGGAAAAGAAGGGGAAACCCTGAATATGATCCCAATGGGTATGCGACAGGAAAACATGCCCCATCAAATTTTGGGCCTTTTGATTGCGGATCATTTCATTGCCCAAAAGACGGATACCCGTGCCTGCGTCAAGAATAATCAAGGTCTCAGTAGAAGGCAAGACCTGAACACAGGAGGTATTTCCGCCTACTTCCATGGCCTCTTTCCACGGGGTAGGGATAGACCCACGAACACCCCAGAACCTGACTTTCAAAGCGCACCTCTGCCTGTATCAAAATTTAAATTAAACATTTGTCTCACTATTTTGCCAGAATTCCCAAGAAATGAATGTGTCAAAAGAACCCTTCACAAGAAAAGCTTGCAAAAATGAGTCATACAGCGTGCTTATTATTATACCTGTTTTATCATCAGATCCAAGAAAAGAGCAGAAAAGACCCTAAAAAAAATAATTCAGAAGCCCCGTGCTTGCTTTCCTGATCCGAGAAGCCGCCAGACAGATCAACGCAGGCGCGCGATGGTTTCCGGCAGACGTTCAGCTGGCATTTGAATCCCTGGCAAAGCCGCAATTTCTCTGAGATTGTCCTCAGAGGTCAAGGCCTCTAAAAAGGCCAAAAGATCGGCCTTGTCTTCAGGCGCCAGATTGAGCGGGTTCATTTCATTCGAAAGGGTGGGATTCGGAATGCCCCCCTTGTCATAGAAATCAATCACCTCTTCCAGGCTGCGCAGGGAGCCATCGTGCATATACGGGCCCGTACGGGTAATATTGCGCAGGGAAGGGGTACGGAATGCGCCTCTGTCTTCAGAGTTGTGGGTCACGTTAAAACGCCCCAGATCTGGCTGCGGCAAATTCATGCCCACCCCCAGATTGTGAAATTTATTATCGCTGGTCTGTACCCCCTTATGACAGGTGGCACAATGGGCCTGACGGCCAAAAAGGACCATGCCCCGCTCTTGAGCAGGGCTTAGGGCATCAATATCGCCCTGCAGATAACGATCATAGACCGAAGGTTGCAGATTTAAGGCCCGCTCAAAACTTGCAAGCGCCATGCCGATGCCTTGAGGCGTTACAGGGGTGCCAAAGGTTTGCTGAAATTTGGCCCGGTAATAAGGGTGCCCAGACAGTTTCTTGACGACATTTTCAAGCGATTCATTCATTTCTATCGGGTTTTGAATCGGTCCCAAAGCCTGATCTTCAAGACTGGGAGAACGGCCATCCCAAAAAAGTGAACTGTAAAAGGCATTGGCATAAATAGAGGGCACATTGCGATTCCCGCGCTGACCATTGACACCGGCAGCGTTGGCCTGACCATTGGAAAAGCCACGTTGAGGCTGATGACAGGAAGCACAGGACATTTTATTATTGGCAGACAGCAGAGGTTCAAAAAACAAACGGAACCCCAACTCCACTTTGGCCTGGGTGATCGGATTGCCGGGCGGAACAGGCACCTCAGGAAAAAGGGTACGCGGCAGTGCATGCAAGGAAGCAGCACGAAGCATTGCCTTGCTGGGACTTGAAGAAATCAAAGGCTGTGCCTGACAGGCCGTCAGTAGAAAAAAGAATGGCACTGATTTTTTGATGAATGATGACATTAAAAAAACTTCCCCAGAAAAATGGCTTAATAAAATTATAACAAAAAATTAATAATTCATGCTTCAAAGCCAAATAAAACTGCACAGCAAGCTTGTTTTTGGCGCATAATTAAAAAGCCTAAACAAACCCAAAACACTAAAAGTGAAGCGTTCTAACCATGATCCTGCATATCCTGATCAGCCGTCTGCTCGCACTCAGCCTGTGGTGTTTCAGTCGAATTTTTTACCGCTTTGAAGTCAGCTGGGTCAAAACACCTCCTGCAAATGTTTGGAAAAATATCCGTGTTTTCGCATTTTTGAACCATACCAGTTTATTAGAACCGCTCTTTCTGGGGGCCTTTCCGCCCTCTTTTCTCTGGGATGCAGCCTCGCGAACCCGCGTTCCAGGCGCAGACAAGACCATGAACCGCCCCATTGTTGGCAGGTTTTATAAATTTTTCTCCCCCCAAACGATTTCGATCTCACGTAAACGCGATGAATCCTGGGATTTATTCCTGGAGGGTATCACCCCAGAGGTTATGGTGGCTTTAGCACCCGAAGGGCGCATGATGCGGGCCAATGGACTGGATTCAGAAGGCAAACCCATGAGCGTGCGGGGAGGCATTGCGGATATTCTACAGAAAATAGGCCATGGAAAAATGATGCTGGGCTACAGTGGCGGACTTCACCATGTCAATATTCCGGGTCAAAAAAAAGTAAAACTGTTTAAAAAATTGCAAATCTGTTTTGAAATCGTAGAGATTGCCGAATACCTTCAGAACTTTAATACCGAAGAAAAAGGCGCTTGCAGACTTCAAATCGCCCGTGATTTGGAAACACGGTTGGCAAAATACAAACCTCACCCCTCTGCTTGAAAATTCTCAAGATAGAGGCTGTGTGGCAGAGATAGACGTATTCTGGACGTTTCTGTTATACTTCGAAATGCAGATTTATGCAGTAATGTTCCCCCTTTAAACCTCGTTCCGGCAGCAGACAGGAAGCATCCCCATGACACAGCTTGAAAAAGTGCTTGTAAGCCTTGGAGAACTGGGCTTTTTCGCAGGCCGCATGTTCAGGTCCCTTTTTTCAGGTTGGCCGGATCTTTCGCTGGTCATTCTGCACATGTATAAAATTGGAGTGGAAACCCTGCCTGTTTTGATCGCCGTCTGCATCTTTGTGGGCACCAATATCGCCCTGGTGGGTTTTCATATTTTCAAGAGTTTTGGCGGACAGGAATTTCTGGGAGCCTATGTCGGCCTAAGCTGTGTACGCGAACTGGCCCCCATCCTAACCGGCGCCATGATGGCAGCAAAGCCAGGAACAGATATTTCAGCCACGATTGCCACCATGCGTGTGAAAGAACAGATTGATGCCCTGGAAGTGATGTCTGTCGATCCTTTTCAATTCTTGATCGTACCGCGCCTGATTGCCTTTATTTTTGCAGCTCCCCTGCTGGTTTTGTTTGGCTCATTTTTCTCTGTAGCAGCGGGCTATCTGGTGGCAGTTTTTCAGCTTCACCAAAATTCGGGACAGTTTATCAATGACGTCAAAAACTACGTGCTGCTTTCAGATATTTTCAATGGCATGTTGAAAGGCTCGCTCTTTGCGGTGGTCGGTTGCCTGCTTTCCTGTTTCTTTGGTTTTTATTCACAACCTGGCCCCAAGGGGGTCAGTCGGGCGATCAATCTGTCGGTGGTCACCATTGCCAGTTTTATTGTGATCTTTAATTTTTTTCTGACGGCGGCAATCTATGGCTGATTTTTCCGTTGAATTTCAAAACGTATACAAAGCCTTTGGCAAACAGGTTGTTTTAAATGGCGTTTCCTGCAAAATTGAGCGCGGAAAAACCACCGTGATTGTGGGCCCCAGTGGCACAGGCAAAAGTGTTTTCTTGAAATTGCTGGTGGGTCTGCTCAAACCCGATTCAGGATCGATCCTGGTCGATGGAGTAGATATTACCCGCCTGAAAAAAAAGGATCTCTTTGAAGTTCGAAAAAAGTTCGGTATGCTGTTTCAGGATGGTGCATTATTTGATTCACTGGATGTCGCTGAAAATATCGCCTTCCCATTGAGACGTCATACCCGTCTGAAGAACAAGGAAATCATGAAAATCGTCGCAGATAAATTGGAACAGGTGGGTTTGCCTGGGATAGAGTATAAACTCCCCTCTGAGCTGAGTGGCGGCATGCGCAAACGTGTCGGATTGGCCCGCGCCATGGCCTTAAATCCTGAAATTATTCTCTTCGATGAACCCAATTCAGGTCTTGACCCCGTCATGTCTGACGCCATTGACAAACTGATTATCCGCACCAAAGAGCGCACAAAATCTACCTTTATTGTCATCAGCCACGATATCCCAGGTACGTTTCAGATCGCCGACCATATTATTATGCTGTATAAAAGCAAGGTGATCGCCTCGGGTACCTGCCAGGAGATTCAAGACTCCGAAAATCCTGTGCTGAAACAGTTTTTCTCGCGCAACAGCGATATTCCGATCGATCAGAATTATGTGACGGGTCAACTTGACCTGCGTCCCTATGTAACGGGCGAGCTTTCTGCGGAGGATGATATTTAAAGATGAGTGCTTTACGTGTTTCGCTCATCAAGGTGCTTGAGCACTACCTAACCCCCCAGCAATACAAGCGTTATGTCAAAGAACGCAAAACCCAGCTGGTCTCTACGCAACAGTCGTATAATGCGGCACTGCGTGATTTAAGCATCCGCGATACGGAAGCCGCTATTTTTAACCTGATCAACGTATTTGAGAATGAGCCTCGCCACTTGCCTGGCTTGCACCTGGCCCGTACCATGCTCTTTGGTCTGAACAAACTCTTCCATGAAGCAGGCGGCGATCTTCAACGCTCGAAATACCCAAATATCAACAGCTGGCGTCAGAAAATGGAAAAACAAATCCAGGAACTGGAACAGGAAGAGCAACGCCTGCGCAACGAAATTTCTCAAACCGAAACCAAAAGAGGTATGTTTGAAGGCATCTTTGGTGGCTCTAAACGTCAGCAAAAAATCGCGCAACTAAAACAAAGATTGCAAGAAGTTCTGAATGATCTCGCTCAGCTCCAAAAAAAACGCACCCAGGCGATTAAATTGGTTCAAATTCAGGAGTATGCAAATGTGGTCAGTCTGGTTCTGGAAGTTTGCATGTTTCCAGCCCGTTACAGTTGGCTGGCAGCCGATGAGCAAAAACAAAACAATGATCCCAAATACCAAACCCAAACCTGGTACGGTTAAAAACACCTGATCGAAACCGCTATCAGCTTTTCTGGGCACACAAATTCTGTATTTAATGCCGATGGAGACCCCCATGAAAACTGCTTTGACCATTGATGGACACAGCCTGACCCTTCAGGCTGTACAGGAAGTCGCCCAGACCGGCCGCAAGGTGACTCTGGCAGCCAGCGTAAAGGAACCCCTTGAAAAAGCCCGTGCGGTGGTTGAAAACGCCCTTTCTTCAGGAGAGATCGTCTATGGCGTGAATACCGGCTTTGGCTATTTAAAAAATACCCAAATACCAGCTGAAGATATCCGCAGCCTGCAACGCAATCTGATTCTCAGCCACGCCTGTGGTGTGGGTCAACCCTTCGCTCGGGAACAGGTCAGGGCCATGATGTTGCTGCGGGCCAATACTTTGATACAAGGGCATTCAGGCGTACGCCCCATTGTTGTAGAAACCCTCTTGGCCTGCCTCAATGTCGGCATTCACCCCCAAGTACCCAGTCAGGGTTCGGTAGGAGCCAGTGGCGATTTAGCCCCCCTTTCACATCTGGTTTTGGCGCTGCTGGGCGAAGGTCAGGTCGAATTCAGAGGAACCCTCTGGCCGGCAGCTCAGGCCCTGGCAGAAGCAGGCATTGAGCCGCTGGTACTCGAAGCCAAGGAAGGCCTGGCCCTGATCAATGGCACGCAGCCCATGTCAGCGGTGGCCTGCGCAGTGGTTTCTGGCATGGAAAAGCTGCTCGATCAGGCCGATCTGATTGCAGCACTGAGTATTCAAGGGGCTTTGGGGTCTTTTCAAGCCTTTCGCAAGGAATTGCACCAACTGCGCCCCCACCCAGGCCAATTATTGAGCGCCGAACGGATCTGGAAAGCCATGCAAAACAGTGATATCGTCAACTCTCACGCCGATTGCGACCGTGTACAAGATGCCTATTCATTTCGCTGCGCTCCCCAGGTGCATGGTGCCAGCCGTGACAGTTGGAACCATATCCGCCAGGTCGTGGAGCGAGAAATCAATTCGGTGACTGACAATCCCTTGATTCTGCCTGAAAGCAACGAAATTATCAGCTGCGGGCATTTCCATGGCCAACCCATCGCCCTGGTGATGGACTTTGCCGCAATCGCCCTGGCCGAACTCGCCAATATTTCTGAACGCCGGATTGAGCGCCTGGTCAACCCCCAACTCAATCAGGGCCTTCCCGCCTTTTTAACCCCGCGCGAAGGCCTGCATTCTGGGTTTATGATTGCCCAATATACAGCAGCCTCCTTGGTTTCTGAAAATAAGGTATTGGCCCACCCAGCCTCTGTGGATTCGATTCCCACCTCAGCCAGCCAGGAAGACCATGTTAGCATGGGCACGATCGCAGCCCGCAAAGCCTTACAAATTTTAGAGCAAACCCGTCAGGTGCTGGCCATCGAGCTGCTCTGCGCCTGTCAGGCGCTTGATCTGCGCGCCCCCATCCAACCCTCACCGATTGCCGCGCAGGTCTTGGCCCAGGTCAGAACCCAAATTCCCATGCTCGAAGCCGATCGTTATCTGGCCCCAGATCTCGAAAAAGCCAGCAAACTGCTCGCTGAGGGCAGTCTGTTGAAGGGATTGGAAGACTGGCTGAAAGCTTGAATTCAGGCAAGAAAAAAGGCGGGAATCAAATCCCGCCCGATAGCGTAGAGAATTAAAGAAAATCTTGTTTAACGTTTGGCCTGGTTTTGCTGCGCCTGGGCCACGTTGTATTGAATATAGCCTGAGCCTTGCGCCCGATTGGGAGCAGCATAGGAGCCATAGCTTGCTGTGGTATTGGGAGCAGTCGCATAGCCTGTTCCATAGGCCGTACCAGCTCCATAGGTGCCGGTGCCATAGCTTGCTGTGGTATTGGGAGCGGTCGCATAGCCTGTTCCGTAGGCCGTACCAGCTCCATAGGTGCCGGTGCCATAGGCTGCTGCATTGGGAGCGGTCGCATAGCTTGTTCCGTAAGCGGCCCCAGTACCATAGGCAGAACCATAGCCAGCAGTGCCTGTGGCCCCTGTATAGGTTGGAGTACTGCTATTCATGCCATAGTTGGAGCCATAACTGCCGCTGGGAAAGTTCATGCCCGCATAGGGGTTTGCCTGGGTACTGGCAGGATCGGCCTGGTAGGCATAGCCATTGGCCGTAGCGACAGCACGCCCCCCTTGAATTGGCTGGGCACTGGTATTCGCGGGCTGCATCGTTGCATAGGTAGATCGGTTAGCTGTTTGACCTGTCGCTGTTTGCGGAAGCCCTGTATAGGTATTGGCCACAGTTTGAACAGGCGAGGTCGATCTTCCACAGGCAGTCAAACTTACAGACAAAAGCAGAAGTGCAAAATTTAGTTTGAGAAAACGAACCTGCATACAATCAACCTCTTCTACACGCTTGAGATAAGTTAATTGTGGCGTGTAGGGAAGAAGAACTTGTCAGTCTTAAATGAAGATCTGTCAAAAATTAAACTTTAGATAACCTACTTGCGTTTGGCCCCTAAGACATGGCGCAAAGCAGAGACAATATCTGGATATTGAAAACGAAAACCTGTATTCATCAACGCTTCAGAACTGACAAAAGCACTGGAAAGCAAAAGTGAATCTGCCATTTCCCCCATCAAAGCCCGCAATGAAAAAGCCGGCACAGGCAAAATCGTGGGGCGCAAAAGAATTTTCCCCAGGGTGCGTGTAAATTCAGAATTGGTCAGGGGCTCTGGGGCCACCAGATTAATCGGCCCCTGGATACTGGGAGTTGCCAGGATATGCAGAAACGCAGCCAAGACATCGTCAATCGCAACCCAACTGAGGTATTGATGTCCATTGCCCAAAACGCCCCCCAAACCAAGTTGAAAGGGCATGAGCATTTTTTCAAGTGCTCCCCCCTTGCAGCTAAGGACAATGCCAATCCGGGGATTGACCACCCGAATCCCTGCCTGGCGGGCGGGCTCACAGGAGTCTTCCCATTTTTGACAGACCTCAGCAAGAAAATCATCACCGGGTGGACTGTCTTCGCACAATTCTTCTTCGCCCCTGTCGCCATAATAACCGATCGCAGAAGCACTGATCATACATTCCGGGGGCTTTTTCAAACGGGCCAGAGCCTCGGCCACCAAAAGGGTGCCTTCTACACGGCTTTTTAAAATGCTTTGCTTTTTGGCCTCACTCCAACGTCCGTCGGCAATGCTCTCACCCGCCAAATGAATCACGGCATCGAGACCTTCCAAAGCTTCTTGGTCGATTTCACCCTTGACAGGGTTCCAGTAAACCGTGCTGGGATTTTCACTGCGGCGGCGCACCAGGCGTAAAACCTCATGTCCCCCAGCTGTCAGGTTAGGAATCAGGGCTGAACCAATCAGGCCACTGGCTCCACTGACGAGGATTTTCATAGGGCGGACTCCTTGACGGGCATAATCAGCATGGATGCTTAAATCTTGCCGGATAACGGCATGCCTGTAGGTAAACATCCGCTCCAGCTTAGCATAGATCAGAGGCAGAGCGCAGGCACTTAGCGGGCTAAACGGAAGTAGAGGTCATTCTTGCCTGAGCCTCGATTATCCATCCAATGCCGTACAGCTTTGTTTCTAATGAACTGCACAACACGAATCGCCTCATCTATCGCTTGGTATTGATGAGGCTTGCCTTTGAGTTTGAATTCATACACCAACATAAGGATATTATACAACATGTTACGCCAAATAGTACAGTATAAAATAATGGTGGCTGAATGGTTTTATGACCCAGCTACGCTGGGTATGCCTTATATACCCATACGGGCAGAACTCCCCCACCTAGCCTTGAGCTGTTCGTGAACGCGAGTGAACGCTACAGATCAGGACAGCATAGATAAGGAAGGGGCTTTACGGCATCTCCGGTAAAAAAATTTGGGCAGCCCCTGAAAATCAAGGGTTGCCCAAAGCTCAAATCAAGCAAAGTCAAAGAATCAGATTCGAATAACTGCGCCGGGCTTTTTGGCCCAACAGTGCGCCGGTTTCGGGATCATAATTGGTGATCAGGAATTCGTCAATTTTGCCGCGCCGACTGCCCACAGAATTGATCATGCGATGGGCTGCCACGCGTACAATTTTAAAATCCTTATACAGTGAGCGGATATATTCAGTGGCCGAATTGCTGAGCATCACCCGGCAACCCCGGCGGGTCAGCTCAGTCACCACGCACATCAGGCGGTACTGTTCCAAGCGCCCAAAGCCCCCCGATTGATAACCGGTAAAAGAAGCGGTTTCAGAAACCGGATCATAGGGGGGATCAAAATAGATAAAGTCGCCCCGACGTGCGGTTTGAACGGCTTCTTCAAAATCAGTATTGAAAACCTGCAGTGCGCTGCGGCTGATATACCGATGAACCGCCATCAGGCCCTCTTCATTGACAATATTTGGGTTGCGATAATTGCCAAAGGGCGCGTTAAAATGCCCTTTGCGATTGACCCGAAAGAGGCCATTGAAACAGGTTTTATTCAGGTAGATCATGCGGGCCGCGCGCTGAATTTCACAAAATTGAGAAAACTCAGGGTGGCGATCCAGCGCACGGGTTTCATAGAAATGATCTTTTTCGTTGCGGTGCTCGCGCAGTTTTTCAATCAAAGCCTGGGGATTCTTTTTGAGCACACGGTAGCAGGTAATCAAATCATGGTTAAGATCATTGATCACGGCCTGACGGGGCTGTAATTCAAAAAGCAGGGCACCGGCTCCGACAAAAGGCTCATAATAGCCCTTGAAGGCTGGGGGTAAATGCTCGCGCAGGACTGGGACCAACTGACGTTTGCCCCCTGCCCACTTGAGAAAGGGTTTGGGATGCTGGGTATCTGAGAGGGGTTCCCGCCGAAGTACGGCAAGGTTTTGAACACGACTCATGGCTGTTAATCGTTCCGCTTTCTAAAGGGTGAGGGTAGTTTGTTCTTTTCAATTTACCCGTCCCCCCGATCAACGTCTGTGTCAGATGTTGGAAGAAAAATGGACCATTCGTCACAGTTCACGCCATGATCAGCCCGCTCAAAGATCTCAAACCCTGATCAGATCAAGCTTCCAGATCGAGTCACTTAAACTCAACCCTGAGCTAAAATTTTTTGCGCATAGGCCTGAAAATTTTGACGATTGGGTTTCAATCCCCTCTCCGCCACCTGAGGCCAGGGCAAAAAATGGTCGGGTAGCATAAAACCGGGCAAAAACTGCTTCAGAAAATTACGCAGAGCCCACCGTTCAGGCCAAGGATCAGCCTCTAAAATGGCCACAGGCCGCTGTCCAAACTCAGGGTCAGCAAGAGGTACCACAAGGGCTTGATAAACCCCTTCATAGGTCAGCAATACCCGTTCAATGACTTCGGGTTGAATATTTTCACCTCCAGAAATAAAACGGTGATCTTTGCGCCCCAGCACACGCAGCCAACCCTCAGAGGTAAATTCCCCCAGATCTCCAGTTGCAAACCAGCCCTCTGTGTCAAAGGGTTGCTCCAAATCTCCCTCTTTCCAATAGCCGAGAAAACGGGTTAAACCCCGCACCAACAATTCCCCCTGGGGAGAAAAGCTTAACTCCCTGCCCGGCAACAGCCTGCCAGAAGTCTGCAATTCCTCAAAAGAAGCCCCGGCTGCAGTGGTGCAAATTTGCGAACTCATTTCAGTTGAACCATAGCTGGTATATAATTTCAGGCCCAAGTCCACTCCACGCTGAATCAGAGCGGAGGGAATGGCACTGCCGCCCAAGAGAATCGCCCGACAGGCACGCAAGCTCTCATGGGCCAGTGGCTGATCCAACAGGCGATACAGCTGTGTGGGCACCAGGGAGAGATGTGTCGGTTTCAAACTTTGCAAAGCCTCTGCCAGAGACTGTCCTGGCTCAGGAAAAACTGCAGTCGCACCAGCCAATGCCGTACGCACCAGAATCGCCAGTCCTCCCACATGAAAGAGCGGAAGCGCCACTAACCAGCGGTCCTCAACCCCCAGAGGAAAGACGTGCGCAGAGCCTTCGGCACTGGAGCGATAATTGCCCCAACTGTGCAGTGCTGCCTTGGGGGCACCGCTACTGCCCGAAGTAAGAATCTGACAGATCGGCTGTTCCGGATTCAAGGTCTGCCAAGGCAAGGCAGAGAGGCCCTCAGAAGAATCAGAAACAGACTCAGCCAATGCATTCCAGTCCAGCCAGCGCTCAAGACTCAATCCCTCGGGTTGGACAGAAATCACCCTGTCACAGTCTGCGCTCAAACCTTGGCGTAAAATGGCAGGAAAAGCTGGATTCAGAGGACAAGTGATGGCCCCCAGCGACCAAAGCCCCCAAAACAAGAGCCCATAAAAAGGGCTGGGAGGCCCCAGCAATGCAACCCGTTGACCGGATTGAATCCCTTCAGCCTTCAAGCACTGACGCAGACCCGGCAAACGCATTTGAATCTCTGCATTTCCCAGATACAGACCTGTTTTCTTCATCTTTTATACCTTCCTTGCCAAAATCCAGGCCCACCACTTAGAACCAGCGCCTGCCCTCCATACAACCACAAACAAGCCCAAAATGGCTCAATATTCAATTCATCAAAGTTAAAACTCCACAAACCCGCCAACAAAACAACCGGAATCAAAGCCTGGATCAGAGAGCCTCTCTGCGATTTAAAATCTGAAGAGGCCTGTTTCTTCGGCAAATACACAAGGGCTCCGGCCATCAAAAAAATGCCAAGCCCCCCAAAGCCATTTCAAACAAAACAAAATCAGGATAAAACCGAGTACTCCCTGTCCTGCTAAAAAGATCTGCTTCATAAACCCCTTTTATTCAGAAAAATATTTGGCGCTCCAGCCGCTTGCCTAGTATAATAGCCATCATGAAAAAGTTTCAACGCAGTCTGGCGATTCTGGTCGGCACCCTGGCTCTGATGAGCTGTGGGGGCGATAGAGCCATGCAATTGCATGGCAAAATGACCAAGATCCAACACCTGGGAGAAACCTGTTGGGTCTTTATGGATGATCAACACCGTTATTATGAGGTGATCACTCCCAGTAGCCAGATTCTTCACGAAGGTTTGCAAATGAGTATCCGCGCCATTGAGGTGCAAAGTAAAACCCTCTGTGAACTGCCCACCGTAATTGAAATAATCGAATATCGCCCTGACCATTTCAGAGATATGTAAGCCCCTTT
The DNA here is from genome assembly GCA_002783405.1 of bacterium (Candidatus Blackallbacteria) CG13_big_fil_rev_8_21_14_2_50_49_14. Classification (NCBI taxonomy): domain Bacteria; phylum Candidatus Blackallbacteria; species bacterium (Candidatus Blackallbacteria) CG13_big_fil_rev_8_21_14_2_50_49_14. Next base: position 25,447 of record PFGG01000078.1, read on the forward strand.
GGCATGCCTAATTGGCTCTTGATCATCGATCCCCCCCTGAGCGGAGATCTGAATATGCAGCGCGATCGCCTGCTCTATCAAAATTTTGAAGCCTTGCCTGCCGAAGGGGTTTTGCGTTTTTTTCAATGGTCAGAAGCCACTGTTTCACTGGGACGCTTTCAGAACGCCCCAGAACTTGAGGCCCAAGCTCAGGCCTTAAAGTGCCCCACGGTACGCCGCCCCACTGGAGGCCAAGCCATTCTGCACGGACAGGATCTGTGCTGGAGCATAGTCAGCTCAAGCCAAGGATTTTTGGGAAAAAACCTGCTCGAAAGCTACCATCTGATTGCCCAGGCTGTCATCGCAGCACTGCAGCGGTTGGAGATTAACGCTGTCTTTCCCAGCACAGAAGATCCCTATCGACGCCAAGTCTCCTGCTTTGGCAGCTTAACGCCTGCAGATCTTGAAATTCAGGGTAAAAAGCTGGTGGGTTCAGCTCAAATGCGCAACCGCCGCGCCTTTCTGCAACAGAGCAGTTTGCCACTTATCGCCCCCGACCCGAGCCTGTGGCTGTCGCTCTTTCCAGAAAAAGGACTGAGAGAGCAGATCTCACTCGCTGAAATCAACCCCCAGCTATGCGCCCAAGATCTGATCGATACACTGACCCAGGCTTTTACCCAGCAATGGCAGCTGGGGTTTCAGGTCTGGGATGAAACGCTGGAAGCCCGCTTTTTCGCAGCAGCCTCAGCCAAGACTTTCTGACGTTGTTTTTCGCGCGCCCTTGCTTTCTGCTCTGCGCTGTGCGTGGCCACACAGGCAGGACAGGCGACACCCGCTTCAAAATCAGGTGAAGCCAAATCTGATTGGCTGACAGGCTCGCCACAGGCCAGACACATCACATAGTGGCCCTCAGAGACTCCCTGTTCAACAGCAACGCGTTGATCAAAGACAAAACACTCCCCCTGCCAACGGCTTTCTTCAGCAGGCACGGTTTCTAGATATTTGAGAATGCCGCCTTCGAGGTGGTAAACCTGATCAAACCCCTGTTCAAGCAGATAGGAAGTTGCCTTTTCACAGCGAATGCCGCCTGTGCAGAACATGGCGACCTTGCGATGGGTTTGTGGGTCAAGGTTTTTGCGCACATAGTCTGGAAACTCGCGAAAACTGTCAGTATGGGGATCAACTGCGCCTGCAAAGGTACCAATCCGAACTTCATAGTGATTGCGGGTATCCAGTAAGAGCACTTCTGGATCCGAGATCAGGGCATTCCAATTTTCGGGCGACACATACGCACCCACCTTGCGCACCGGATCCACCGGCACTCCCAGACTGACGATTTCTTTTTTCAGCCTCACCTTAAGACGCTGAAAAGGCATGTTTGCGGCTTCTGACCATTTGGGCTCAAGATCCAGTAGCCGAGAATCTTCTCCCAGATAGGCCAAAAGGGTTTCCAGCTCTTCGCGAGAGCCTGCCAAGGTTGCATTGAGTCCTTCTGCAGCCAGCAGAATCGTACCTTTCAGCGCCTGGGCCCGACAGAACGCAATCAGACGGGGTTGCCACGCTTGGTAATCCGGAAACGAGAAAAAACGGTAAAAAGTGGCAATCTGAACGGTCATCGCAAGCTCCTGCAGGAAAAGGTCAATGCCCAAGTTTAACGCCTGGCAGCGGGTTTCGGCCAGAGGAAGCCCCTGAATACCAGCCTCAGCGTGGAAATATCACCTGCATCAACTGTTATAATGAAAAAGAAGATCTTAGATGACAGACACAAGGAGCCCTGCATGAGCCAGCCTGAAATTCCACAGAAATCCCCCTATGTTTTGGAGGTAGAGCCTGGTATTTATTTCTGGTGTGCCTGCGGTAAATCAAAGAATCAACCCTATTGTGATGGTTCTCATGCTGGCAGTGGCTTTCGTCCGCTCAAAACCGAAATTGAAGAAGCCAAAAAAGTGGCATGGTGCGGCTGCAAACATTCCGAGAACAAGCCTTTCTGCGATGGCAGCCACCGCAAGCTCTGATGCATTTTGAGCCACCGCTGGTAAAAGGCACGCTTGTCAAACGCTATAAACGATTTTTGGCAGACGTAGAGCTTGAAACGGGTGAAATCATTACCGCCCATTGCCCCAATCCTGGCAGCATGCGCTCCTGCCAGGAACCAGGATGGCCTGTCTGCCTGAGCCACAACCCCAGCCCCAAGCGCAAATTGGCCTATACCCTTGAAATGCTGTACAACGGCAGCTGTTGGATTGGTGTGAATACCCTGCGCACCAACGCCCTGATCGCCGAAGCGCTGCAGCAGAAACAAATCGCGGAACTGGTGGCTTATCACAGCGTCAAGCCTGAAGTACGCTATGGCGAAAACAGCCGGGTCGATTTTTTATTGACCCAGCCTGGCTTGCCCGATTGCTATCTTGAAATCAAACACGTCAGTCTTTTGCTGGAAAAAGACTATGCCTTTCCAGACGCCGTTACCTCAAGGGGACTCAAACACCTAAACGAACTGCTGGCCATGCAGGCCCAAGGCGCACGGGCGGTGCTGCTTTTTGCAGTTCAGCGCAGCGACGGATACAGTTTTCGTGCTGCACATGAAATTGATCCGACCTATGCTGAGGGCTTGCAAAAAGCCCGTCTGGCAGGTCTCGAGGTTCTGGTCTATGGGGTAGAGGTCAGCCCGCTTGGGTTGGGTTTGGGAGCAGCCCTTCCCTTTTAGACAATCTGAACGGGAGGCATCCGTTTGCGCCCCCAGCGAAAAAACTTAAACAATCCTGTTAAAGCCACCATCATATTCAGCACTGCCAAAAACGCCAGCAAAGCCTTGTTAAAAGCAGGCCAAGGCGTGTACTTGGTAAGGTGTAATTCCCACATCCAGTTATACAATCCCCAAATCGCCTTGCGCCGGGCCAAAAGCTCGCCCGTCTGAGGCTCAAGATAGATTTCTGTGCCCACTGAATCAGCAAAGCGTACCCGCCAGAGCGGAGCATCCGAATAATAATTGCCACGCAAAGAAGCCAGTTTTTCAACTGTTTGCAGGCTTCCCTGGCCGGTATAGTAGCCTTTGGCAAAATCAGCGATCTGCCCGGCCTGCAAAGGACTGATCTTATCTCCCTGAGGAGTCAGCAAGAGAGAGGTTCCTCCTTGGGGCTGCACCTGAAACCAAGTACTTCCTCCTCGTTGTACCAACTTAAAGCCCGTGAGCTTCTGCGAAACACCGGCTTGCCTGAGTTTCTGTTCAAGGGCCTGAAAACTCAGGGCAGAGGTTCCCAAATTCAGAGCCTGAGCCGGAGGTTCACGGTAAAGATCTGAAAAATCAAGAAAATAAATCACAAGCCCCCCGGCACTCCAAAAGAGCACCTGCAGCAGTACCAGCAACCCGAGCCAGCGGTGGGCCAAGTCAATCCAAATTTTTAATGTATGAAGCATTTAGTCAGTTTGCCCTTTGACACAGCTTTTTGCCAAAGGGCAAGACGTAGAACTTAATCAAGCCAAGCCTTCACTGCCTGATCAAAGGTCGTGAGATTGCGCTCCAGCGGACGCATACAACGCAGCCAAAACTCAGGCTCACGCAAATCCAGCCCAAAATGCTTTTGCACCAGTTCTTCTGCCGTCATGCGACCGGTATCGCGCAGAAGCTCAACATAAAAGGGGTAGAAATCAGCCCCGCGAGCTTCTTTTTCAGCATAAATTCCCTGTGAAAAGAGATAGCCAAAGGTATAGGGAAAATTATAAAAACTGGGTTCAACGATATAAAAATGCAGTTTGGTGGCCCAAAACATCGCATCTGCAGCAGAGGTGCTATCCCCATGCCATTCCTGCCAAACCGTGCTCATCAGCTCACTGAAATTCTGGGGTGAAAAACTGCGTTCAGCACGCTGCTCATAAAAACGCTTTTCAAATTCATAGCGGGTGGGAATATTCAAAGTAAAACGGGGAATGGAACTGATTTCCTGCCAGAGAATTTCAAGTTTTTCCTGCGGGGTCTGGCAACGCTGAATCAGAAAATCACGCACCACCGTTTCGCCAAAGGTGCTGGCAGTTTCCGCCAGGGTCATGGGGTAATGGGTCTGCTCAATCGGCATTTCACGCATCACCCAAGAGTGAAAGGCATGGCCCAATTCATGGGCCAAAACAATCAAATCCACATAGCTGCCCAGATAGGTCATAAAAACGCGGGGATTGCGCGAACGGGGAAAACCCGAGCAATAAGCTCCTGGGGTTTTATTAGAGGCCGGAGCGGCATCAATCCAGCATTTATCCGCCATCATGCGCACAAAAGCTCCCATTTCAGGATTCACCTTGCCAAAAGCTTCTTCAATCAAATCAATCGCCTCAGGGAAACGAATATGGCGACGGGCATGGCCGAAGGGCGGCGCAGAAGCATTGACGTCCCAGGGGTCCAGGCGGGGCTTGTCGATCAAGCTTGCCATCAAATGAAAGGACTTTTGCCCAAAGGCCCGATGCTCTTTAACCACCTGCATCATGGTATCGAGGGTCTGACGGGAAATACGGTTGTGGTGCAGGGGTTCATCCAAAAAGCTGACAGGTTCTGTATGCGAGCGGCGTTTGCAGGTTTCCAGGCGCCAACCGGCCAGGGCATTCAGAATGGCGGCACAGCTTTCCTCATGCTGGCTAAAAACCGTTTCCAGACCCTGATAGGCTTTTTTGCGCATGGGCTCACTGTTTTCACCCAAAAGGGACTGCAGTCGGGCAATTCCCACCTGCTCTTTGATGCCCTGCTCATTTTCAATTTCATAGCTGACAGAACCAGTAATATTGCTATAAAGATTGCCCCAGGCATTGGGGCCATCGAGACTGAGTGAGGTGATCAGGTTTTCCTCGGGCAAGCTGAGCAAACGTTTGCTCAGACGGCGGCGGTAACGCAGCAGAAACTGGCTGTTTTGCACGGCTTCTCCACTTAAAAAATAATCAAAGACCGCATCGGGAGCATGCAATAAAAACAGGTCTACAGGTTGACCAGCCTGGGTTAAACAGGCCCGCAGACGTTTGAGTTTTTCCAAGAGGGTTTTGGCATCTTGATCACGGGCATTGGTACTCCAAACCATATAGGCATAGCTGAGCTGGTTATCGAGCAGAAGCTCCGCCTCATGCTCAAGCCCCATCATCTTCCAGGCTTTTTCAGCAAGCACCTGGAGAGCTTCTTCTGAGAGAGCTTCCATTTGATTCAATGCCGCACGAAAATCTTCAGCATGGCTTTCCATTTGCTGAACAGCTTTGCGGATCTGATCCTGCTCTTCTGCCAATTGCAGGGCATCCAAGCCAGAATATTCACTTTCCATTTCCCAGGTAGGGGTTTGCAAATCGGGGGAAGAATGGGCTGACATAGAGGGGCTCCTTGAAATAATCTCTCCACCATTATCCCTGATTTTTGTTCAAGCCGGAGAGAATCTCCCCCTCTGCCCCGCCCAGAACACAAAACCACTTTCTTCAGACGACTGAAGAAAGTGGTTTAAAAACAACAAACTTTAGGGAAAAAAATCAATTCTTGAGGTGTGACTGAACACCAATTCGGTAAGTGCCCTTTTGTGTTTCCAAAAGCATGCTGGCCTGGGTATCCATCTTTTCAAGATGCGAGATCAAAAACTGCCCTTTTTTACCATCCACTTCAAATACACTCAAAAAATCATAAAAACCACTGTCATTTTTCTTCACTTGAATTTTAACAAGAATAGCAGGACAATCCTGAGAAGCGTGAATGGATAACTGGGCTTCTCGATTTAATTCAGATTCAATTTTTGGAGCAGAGACCAATTTTTCTTGCCCCTTCTCCAACTTGACTATTTTCAGATAAGTTTGCACAATTTCCTCAGCTTGAGCTGAAAAACCAAAGGAGAAAAAGCTGAGTCCCAAAACAAATACAGCGACTGTTTTTAATAATTTCATTGAAGCAATATCCTTTACTAAAATTAAACCCTAACTAAACGCGCGGGCCTCAGCCTCAAAACGATTTTCAATACCGGCATGGGCTCCCGGAGAAGAGCGGAACCAAGAAGTAATCTTGGTTTCTTTATACTCAGCAATCGCTTTGCCCACTTCATTGGCGGTCATGGGCCGCCCCAACTGGCGCTGACGGTTGGCAATATAGGTGGCGGCACTGTCAGCCAAATCGCCCACATGGTTGGTGGTGCCCATGATCAGGTCGACAATGCGTGAATCCTGGCGCACTTCAGGGCTGAGCTGGGCTTTGTCCATAAAACGCTGCACATTATCGCCCTTGTCTTTGAGCACAAAAGCTTCCTGGGCTTGGCCAAATTCCTGATTGTATTCGCGTGAAAACTTGGTCCAAAGCGCATCAAAGGGTTTGCTTGCCAAGCCATATTTTTGGGCAGCAGCTTTTAAATGCGGGCCAAAAGGATTGGCGGGGTCGTTAATAAAAGCAGAAAGCGTGCTGCCTGCGCCACCGCGATTCCCACGCGAGCTGCCATCCAGATAAACTGAAGATTCAAATTGGTAAGTGCCGTAGGTTTTGCCTCCCAAATCATCACTCTTTTTGGGTTTTGAAATGGCACCCACAGCGTAAGGATCTCCCTCTTTGCGATAGACCCCTGATTCGTGAAAGGCTGCCATTGGAAAACGGGGCACGAATTTTGTAGCATCGTGGTAACGAGAACGCTGATACATCGGGCCAGAAGGTGTAGAAGAGGGGGCAGAGGTCGGCTTGTCTGGTGCTGCAGTGGGGGCGGCACTGGGATCGGCTGGATCTACCCCAGGAGGTGTGGTGTCCCCTGCATCTTCACGCGTTAAGCGCGAAGGTACCGCCAGATACTGGTTAAAACTCTCTAAATTAATCGGAACCTCAGGCTGACGGTATTCGTTCAGGTATTCACTCTCTTTAAACTCAGTGGCGGAATAATCCTGCGAAGCATCAAAAGATGCCAGTTCAGGGGGCGCGGCAACAGGGGGCTGTTCGTCAAAAGAAACAGCACTGGCAGCAGAACCTGCGGGCCCAGGCCCTTTGACATGGTTTTTATCTCCCCCACCAAATAGGCTGGCAATCCAGTTAAACAGACTTTTTAAAGCATCCCAGATCATCTGAAAAAAGTTACGGTGTTTTTTCGGCGCACTGGCTTCTGTCTCTCCGCCCTCTGAAGGCGCTTTGACCATATGAATCCGTGGAGCAGAACGCTGAGGGGGCTGTGCAGCCTGAGTTTCCAATTCCTGAGTAAATTGCGTTGCCGCAGGAGAATCCAATTGTGCAGCCATGGTTTGAATGGTTTGGATTTCAGAAACAGAAAGCAAACGGTCACTTGCGCTTTGACTGAATTCGCCTAATTTATTCAAAATCTGGCCAACAGCCTGCTTGTCACCAGCATTCAAATTGCTTGAAGCCAAAAGCCCTTGCAAAGACTGCATTTCCTGAGGCGTAATCCTGCGATCAGAAATCGCCGTATTCACCTGTTGAAGCAGATCCTGGCGGGTTGAATTTACTTGCATGCGCGTTTCCTATCCATTTACTGGGCACCTTACTCTTCATAAGTATAGACAAAAATAAGCACTGACATGCTTCTATTTTGCAGCGCAAAACCCATTCAGGGCGCAGAGCACGCAATCATCCGCTTAGGCAAAAGCAGTAGCTTCATCCTGGAAACGCTGGGCAATCCCTGCCTGGGCTCCGGGTGAGGAGCGGAACCAGGATGAAATTCTCGATTCTTTAAATTCAGCAATCGCCTTGCCCACCTCGTTGGCGGTCATGGGTCGGCCCAATTGACGCTGCAGTGTGGCGATATGCTCAGCCGCACTGTCAGCCAGGTTGCCAACATGGTTGGTGGTGCCCATAATCAAATCCTGAATGCGGGGGTCTGAGCGCACCTCAGGGCTGAGCTGCGCTTTGTCCATAAAGTTTTGAATATTCTGGCCCTTGTCTTTGAGCGCAAAGGCCTCTTGGGCCTGCCCAAATTCTTTGTTGTTTTGATTCGACAACTGGGCCCAAAGCGCGTCAAACTGGGGACTGGCCAAACCATATTGCGTCGCTGCGGCTTTCAGTTGTGACCCAAAGGGATTTTCAGGGTCATTCATAAAACGGGAAAGCGTACTGCCCGCACCGCCCCGATTGTCACGAGAGGAGCCATCGGTATAGACCGAAGATTCAAACTGATAGGTGCCGTAGGTTTTTCCGCCCAAATCGTCGCTCTTGCGTGGACGCGAAATCGCCCCAACCGCATAAGGATCATTGGCTTTGCGATAGACCCCCGATTCGTGAAAGGCTGCCATCGGAAAACGGGGCACGAATTTTGTAGCGTCATGGTAGGGCGAACGTTGGTACATGCGCCCGGAGCCCATCGCTGTGGTCGGAGGCAAGGTGCTGCCCTCCGTGGCTGCGGTATCGCCCAGATAGCTGTCGAAATCAGGGTTGCTCTCAGAAACCTGCGGGCGGGCATAGTCGGAATAATAATCATCGCTCAGGGGTGGGGGGTTATTGCCAGGTCCCAGTGTGGTTGAAGCCGGATCAAAACCTGCCTGGGCATGGCTTTTGGTGTCGTTTTTATCGCCCCCACCAAACAAGCCGGCAATCCAGTTAAAGACACTTTTGAGCGCATCCCAAATCACTTGAAAAAAGTTGCGGCTTTTGCCTGCCTTGCCTGTCGATTCGGCACTGCTCACTCCGGGCGTGGCAGGACTGTCTGATGCAGCCGGGGTATTGCGGGAGGCAATTTCTTCACTGAAACGCGAAGCAGCCGGAGAATTCAGGCGCTCAGCCATGGTTTGAATCGATTTCAATTCAGGTTCAGACAAATAATAATCACCTTCTTTTTGGGTAAACTCCCCCAATTTATCCAGCAACTGGCCCACAGCCTGTTTATCTTCAGCAGAAAGCGGACTCTCGGCCAGCGTTTTTTTTAAGCTTTCCATTTCTTGAGGCGTGACCTGGCGATCAGAAATAGTGCTATTGACCTGACTGAGAAATTCCTGACGACTGGCGGGATTGACTTGCATGGCAAAAGATCCTGTCCTGATTTTATTCTGGGCTTCTTTTTAGTTTATACCCGCTTGCTCCCCAATTTATGCTGCCTGTCTGAAGCCGAATACGTGGTAAGCACAAAGTGCATCATGAAGGCCTTCCCAAGCAAGAAATCATAGCGCTTGATAATCAGGTTCTAATCAGGGTATAAAGAGAGGACGGTAAACAAACAATGAACACAGAACATCTGCCTAAATTTCGCCGCATCAAAGGAACCACATCCTTCATGGCACTTGAGCACTCCAATCTGGGGCTCTATGTGCACAAGAAAAAAGGCGTCCTGATTGATTCCGGCTATACTGAAGAAGACGCAAACTGGATCGCCGAACTGCTCGAAAGCGAAGGCATTCGCCTTGAAGCAATTCTCAATACCCATGCGCACCCCGATAACAGCGGGGGCAGCTCCTATTTAAAAAAGCGAATGGGCTGTAAGATTTACGCCACAGCAACCCAACGCCCCTTTTTAGAAAACCCTTCCCGCTCCAATTATTTGGCCATGGTACAGGCCGTGGTCGATAAAGAACGCGAAGAAACCGAAAAACAATTGCGCAGGGCCCAACTCAAGGCAGAAAATCAGAAACAGGAAGCCCCCCCTGAAGAAGGGGCTTCGGCCGAAGTCCCTCCCGAAACAGAAAGCTTAGCATCAGACGATTTGGGTACAGAACCCGTTGTCGAATTTTTAGAAGGCGAACACAAGCGCTCCATTATCAAACCCAAACCCTGCCAGGTAGACGGAACCCTCGACCCCAAAAAACCTTTTTCAATGTCTACAGGCAAACAATTTCAGATTGTCGAACTGTCAGGGCACGTGATGGGGATGTGCGGGGTCGTCACCCCCGATGATGTCTTTTTTATCGGCGACGCCCTGTATACCTTCGATGAACTGGCAGAAAAACCAATTCCCTATCTTGAAAGCGTTGAAGCCTTCAAAAAAACCCTGGACTATCTGCTCGCCACTGCCTACTCCAATTTCGTGCCCACCCACGGCAAACCCCTGGAGTTCAGCATCAATTCAGAGGTGCTTTTTCACAAGCGCCAGATCGAAATGATTGAAGACGCGATTCTGCTGCATCTGCAAATGCCCCGTACACGCGAAGAACTGGTGGCCCTGATTTTTGCAACCTTTGGCATTGAACAGACCATTCCCAATTTTTATATGCTCTCATCTACAATTGTTTCGTTTCTGAACCACCTCAAACGCGAACGGCGTCTTGCCATCATTCATGAAGACGGCAAGACCCGCTGGTTTACCAAGCAGAAATAAACTTTAGCCTTTGACGCAGACGACCTGTTTGAGCGTATGCACGATCTCAACCAGATCGCTCTGAGCCTGCATCACCGCATCAATATCCTTGTAAGCTGCCGGGGTTTCATCCAGCACGCCCAAATCCTTGCGGCACTCGACCCCCTGGGTTGCTTTGAGATGATCTTCGAGACTGAAGCGCTTTTTGGCCTGGGCCCGTGACATGGTGCGCCCTGCCCCATGGCTACAACTGTCAAAACTTTCAGGCTCGCCCTTGCCCCGCACAATAAACGAACGCGCCCCCATGCTGCCGGGAATAATACCCAAATCTCCGGCACGGGCCCGAATGGCTCCTTTGCGGGTGACCCAGATATTGGCGTTGAAATGGTGTTCTCGGGCAATATAGTTGTGGTGACAATTGACCACCTCAGTTTCAGATTCAAAGGGGGGCAAGAGCCCGGAATCTTCAAGTGCTGCCAAGACGTTTTCAAGCATGACTTCACGGTTACTGTAGGCATAGTGCTGCGCCCATTCCACAGCTTGTACATAGTCGTCGAAAAGATCAGAACCTTCTGCCAGATAGGCCAGATCACGATCCGGCAAATGAATAAACAGACGCTCCATTTCATGGCGGGCCGCTTCAATAAAGAAACTGCCAATGCGGTTGCCAATCCCACGTGAGCCACTGTGCAACATCACCCAGACCCGATCGGCTTCATCGAGACAGATTTCAATAAAATGATTGCCACCGCCCAGACTGCCCACCTGATGGACAGGGTGGTTTTTAGGCGGCGCCACCCTGGGATATTGCTCCAGAAGTGCCAGATAGCCTTTTTCAAGGGGCTTCCATTCCCGTTCGGCACGCCGCCGGAAACGGGTGACCTGCATTTTTTGAAAGGGGGAATGGCCCCAGTCATTGCTGCCCACAGGCACGACTGATTCGATCCAGTCGCGCAGGGGCTTGAGATCATCAGGCAATTCATGGGCTTTGAGGCTGGTGCGCACAGCGACCATACCACAGCCAATATCCACCCCTACCGCCGCCGGAATAATCGCGCCACGGGTCGGCAAAACACAGCCCACCGTACTGCCTTTGCCCAAATGGCAATCGGGCATGGCTGCCACATGGTGGTGAATAAAGGGCATACTCGCCACCTGGCGCAGTTGCTGTTCTGTTCCCGGATCAAAAGGAACGCCTTTGACCCAGGCTTTGACCGGGCTGCCGTTGGGATTTTCTAAATAAACAAAGTTTTTTTGCATCGTATACCAACCTCCATACGCTGGCCCTGGAGAAAATACTGCCCGGCTTCAGACCATCATACAAATCGAAAGGCAAAGAAATCAAGGGCTTTATCTCAGAAAATACTCGTATCAGCGGATCTGATTTATTGAGAAGCCACTTCGAAATCTTTTAAGTTTCTGACAATATGTCATATATTGACACATTGTCAGAAACATTGCATAATCTTAATTATGAACAAATTAGAACAGCGAAGACAAGAAGAAAGAGAAGAGCGGCGAAGCGCGATCCTTGCGACGGCCCAAGAACTCTTCTACAACCATGGCGTCAGGAATGTAACCATCGGGCAAGTGGCTGATTCGCTTCGATTGAGTCGTAGCCTGATCTATACCTATTTTAAAGACCTCAACCACATTCTCTGTTCCGCAGCATTTAACGCACTGAGCCTTTTGCATGAATCCTTCCAAGAAACGCTGAAGGCCTCTGCTTCTGGCTCAGGGGTGGAAGGGGTTTCTGCCTTGGGGCGAACCTATATAGAATTTGCTTTTCAACATCCAGAACAGTATCAATCTATTCAGGATTTTCAAGGATTCAGCAGAGAAGGGCTTTCTCTAAACAGCCCTACAGAATCAGCGCTTGATCAGCAATTCAAAGCGGAACTTCAGGGCCTCAATCACCTGAGTCACCAGATTAACGTCTTGATTGCAGACGAACTATCGCGTGGGATCAAAGAGGGTTCGATTCGCTCAGACCTGGGAGATCCTCTCTCCGTCGCTCTCTCCTTATGGGCTCAAACCAGTGGACTCATCCAATTCTGTCTGCTTTTGGAGCACTCCATGCTTGCCCAGTATCAAATCAGCCGGACTGAATTTCTTGAAAATGGCATTCGCCTGATTCAGCAATCCATTATAAAGGCTCCGTGAAGTTCATTATGAACAGAGTTTGGATCCTGATGCTGAGTTTATCAATACTGATCAGTTCTTGCGCATCACGCAACGCAGCACAGGAGAAAAGAGGCGAGCCCAGCATGGAAAAATTGAATATGGAACTCAAAAAAATGCTATTTGCCATCAGCAAAGAACCAAGAGCCCTCACATGGCAAACTGAAGCTTCAAAAATCATCAATAAATCCACACAAGAATTGGCCTCAGAAATTCAAAGTGGCGCCCTGAGCAGTGAGGAAGTTGTTGTCTCTTTTCTTGAACGGATTATAACGCTCAATCCGGCTTATAACGCAATCGTGACTTTAAATGCCGAGTCGGCTCTGGCCCGGGCACGGGAAGCAGATCAAGCGCTGCGTTCAGGCATCAGATGGGGCCCCCTCCACGGGGTTCCATTCACCATCAAGGATACCTATCAAACAGCAGGGGTCCGCACAAGCGCAGGATACCCGCCACTTAAAGATTTTATTCCCGAAGAAAATGCGGTTGTGGTTCAGCGCCTCTTAGACGCCGGGGCCATTCTGCTTGGAAAGACAAATACCCCCACGCTGGCCATGGACATGCAAACCACCAACCCGATTTTTGGGGTGACAGGAAACAGTGTGAATCCCGACTGGTCAGCAGGAGGAAGCAGTGGCGGTGCTTCTGTCGCTGTAGCGCTCAGAATGACGCCCTTTGAGTTTGGTTCTGACCTGGCGGGTTCGATCAGGCTACCAGCCGCCTTTAACGGGGTCTACGGGCTGCGGCCAAGTCACGGACTGGTTTCCATGAGAGGGCATATCCCCCCGCTTCCCACTGAACTAAATGGAATCAGGCGAATGGCCGTTGCAGGGCCGATTACGCACACTCTGGCAGATTTAGAATTTCTACTCAGGATTGTTGCCGGGCCGGGGCCCGGTGACTACCGTGTAAAACCACTCCAGGATACAAAAAAGGCACCTTTGTCCCAGCGGCCACTCAAAGTGGTCTGGGCCGACAACTTGGGGGGAATACCGGTCGAAACTGAGATTCAAAACGCGATGGCCACTTATATCGAGCAATTGGCAAACGCAGGCGTATCGGTTCAGAAAGGTAGCCCCCCTGATTTCCCCTATGAAAAAGCCTGGGAAACCTGGGGAGCCTTTGTCGGATTACAGGGGGGTTATGAGCAATCCAATTTTATGCGCAGCCTTGGAGATTTTTTTACAAAAGCAACGGTCGCAAATACGCCGATGCAGAGGAAGATCGTGGGCCCCATCTCTGTGCCCGGATACATGCAGGCAATGGAAATTCAAGATCAGTGTATTGACATTTTAGAGCGCTTTACAGAGCCCTATGATGTTTTCATCGTCCCTGTCGCCTCAGTCACAGCCTTCCCTCATTTCAAGTCAACGCGAACTTTTGGAAACTTTTCAGTCTATGATGCTCCGATGAAGGTAAATGCTGAAAACATCCCCTATTACGTGGCAACACAATCCTATACGACCTTATTTTCACTGACTGAAAGCCCTGTCATAACACTGCCTATCGGTCACGACAAAAAAGGCGCTCCTATCGGTATTCAGCTCGTGGGGCGAAGATTTCACGATCTTGAGCTGATTCGCGTCGCTGAGGCATTAGAGCAAATCGTCACTCCCCCCCGAAAAGTGAATGCTCACGCTGGAAAAGAGAGGTCTAGTTTCAGAGTCTTATAGGGTCTGGGGAGCCATAAAATCAAGGAGAGACAACAGAAAAAGGCTTCAAAAAGACCTGATCGGGGCCATCGCAGACTCAGGAAATTCAAAAACAGGCAGAGGTAGAGTCAACATGGCACCCGGCATTCAAGCGGCAGGTCACAATGCCTCAGCGCCCCTGAGTCACACCTGCTATAATGCCAATGAACGTGTAAAAAGCGGAGGCCCTGCGTGAAAAAGAAACAGCCGGCTTTTACCCTGCCTTTCGAACTGGATATTTCCTACGAAGCCCTGGCCCGCGAACTCCATGCCGCGATCAACCGCATGTATATCGGTCTGGCAATTATTCTGGTCGTGCAATATCTTTTCTTTGTCAAAGACGCCTCACAACAGCGGGTCGTGGTGTCTGCAGGTCTGGGTGCCGGGATAGCCTTCTACTTCATGGGCATTTTCGCATTGCGCCGCCTGCACCAGCATTTCCCCCTGAAACTCAAACTTTCCAGCACGGGGCTGACCCTGGGCTATAAACGCAACCTGGATCTGCTTTTTGCCCGTTTTCCCCACCACCGTCTGCGTGAGAAAGAAATTCCGCTCAACCAAATCAAAGAAATTCAAAAGGGCGGTGAAGATTTTCGTTTCTGGATGTACCAGATCAGCCTTACCCCCACCTGGCAGCTGCTGATGGAAACCGGCGAAAAACTGGCCATTTGGAGTGAAGAAAAACTCGAATTGGAAAACCTGATTCGCAAGGCCCGTGATGCCGCTGCGAAAGCTGTGGAGCCCTCCACAGAAAGCGTTTCAGACTAGTTAAAATCCCCCAGGGCCGGTCGTCCAAAACCATCGAAACGGGCCCGGTCTGAAGCTTGGGTTAAATCATAGGTTTTCATGACCACAGCCTGGCTCCATTGTTTGCCATCGGGCCCCTTGCCCGAGGTATTGCCTTCCACGGTGGTCAACTGGCCTGTGGCCGGGTTATAGTTCACGACCAAGCCCACATGCCCGTGGTGAAAAAGCGCAACATCTCCGGCCTGAACCGGCAGATTCTGCCAACGAAACGTATGGGCATCCGGGTTGTAATGACTGAAAACTTTGCCCTGTTCACGCACGTATTGGCGATTGGGGGATTCCTCGAGCATAAAATACTGACGGGTACTGCCCTGTGCGGTCTGCTGAGCACGCAATTGATCCAATTGCTGGTTCATGCTGGCACTGCGGTTGGTATAACTGCGGTACATAAAAAAATCACGGGCCTTTTGGTAAGAAGCATAGTGTTCAGGGTATTTAAAGCCCGCCTGGGTTTGGGCAAAGGCTGTAAAAAACCCGCACCATTCATAACCCGGGTCAAATTTCGCATTGCGGGCATAAGCGTCGATCCGGGGACTGGTATTCCGACCGGTCTCACGCACCCCTTTGCGCCATTCCGCCAGACCGGCCTGTGCGGACTGCTGAAGTTTCTGACTGAGCAAAGCATTGCCTGAAACAGCCTGGTTCGTTCCAAAAAGAGGGCGAAGCACAGCAACAGAGGTTGTTTGACGTGGCAAAGCCCTCTGAAACTGGTCCTGTTGCCTGAGCAGATCTGAGACAAGACTCAAACGGGGAGGAGCCACCGAAATCGGAGCGGCAAGGGGTGTGGGCAACGCATTGCGCCGGGCCATCTGCTGAAGCAGACGGGGGTCCATCATTCTTGAAAAATCGGCAGCAGAATAGACCACAAAACCACCCAATTGAATCATATTTTTGAATTAACAATAAAAAATAAAAATAAAAAGCAATTAAACGAAGCAATAAATGCTTTTCATTTGAGAAAAACGCTTCACTTCATCAATAGCATCCAAGTTCTTAGCTTACTTATCCTCAAAAATAGACAGCGGCTTTCTTATCATAGGGTTAATATTCTCCTAAACCTCAGCTTAACTTTTCGAAAAGATTTTCTTTGCGCCGATCCTGCTCTCGGTTACAATACAATGCGGAGCCTCCCTCCACGGTAGCCCTTGTTCAGGAAAGGAAATCACTTGAAGCTCGCTTATCTACGCTCTGTTTGGATCTGGTCCTTGATGATCCTCTGTCTTTTTTTCAGTTCGCCGTCTTCGGCGCAGACCCAGGCAGCAAAAACCACTGATGGCCCGGATTATGTCACGGGTCAGGTAGAGGAAATCCTCTCCGAAAAAACCATCGTGGATGAGGCTTTTGGGCACCAGGAAAAAAAATTCCGTTTCAAGGTTCGTTTCCCAAGCAAACAGGGCCAACCGGCTGAAACGGTGATCGTAGAGCAAGCCTATACTCCTGAAACCCCCACGGAACTCATGCCAGCCAAAGGCAAAAAATACATCTTTTTTCAAGATCAGCTCGTCGATGGCAGCCGGAACTATACCCTGGTGGATGTTCAACGCTCCGACCATCTCGCCCTGACAATGGTTCTCACGGCTCTGATCCTGCTGGGAATTGCCCGTTGGTATGGCTTGAAACCGCTGCTTACCACAGGCAGCATGGTCGCCAGCTTTTTCGTCTGCCACCTCTTGCATCTGCCCTGGCTTTTGCTGAGTCTGGTCACCTTGGCAGTGACCCTGACCGCAGCCGGGCTGCTCAGCTTCGGTGCAACCCGCCGTTTAAGCGTCGCCCTGAGCGCAGCCAGCCTCAGCCTGGGAGCCACGCTGGTGCTGATCTGGATCGGCAGTTGGTTTTCCCTGGTCGATCCCAGCGCCTTACTGGCGGGCAGCGCTCTGCTGCAGATGTCTGCCGGTCTGGCCTATGTGGTGATCACCACCGTCAATTCCGTGCATTTAAACTATCGCAACGATCCCACGCTCAACCCTTCAGAACTGTTGAAAAAATCCCTGGTGGCCAGCAGAGGAGCAGTAGAAGTGGTAAGCTCCATCTATCTGCTGATCTTTATTGCCCAGGTATTAACCTCTACCTACGGCCAAAATGAAACCCCTGGTTTAATGCAAATGGAACCCGTTTTAGCCGAATTGGTTTCTTTGTTTTTTATGCTGATGGGGTTTGCGCTGGCTTTGCCGATTACAAGTTGGCTCGGCGTGCGCATGCTGTATCGCCGCAGAGTTTAAAAAACGGGCTGATCTGCGTTAAAATCTGCACTTGTCTGCTTCGGTTTGCTTGTTAGCTGACCGCCGAGTTGCTACAATGACAGGGATAAAATGGAATTCTGTGTGTACAGGGGGAGTCCCCTGAGATCCCAGCCGGCATGCATCGTGACTCTGTTTCATGAGCCCCATAGCAGGTGATACACGCACAAGCCGAACAGGCCGGGACATCAAAATCCAGTCACCGGTCGCAATAAAAGAATGAGGTATTAGGATTAGTTTATGTCTTTCACGAAAACTGATAAAAACGAATTGATTGTTGCCAATCATGTTCACCCCACCGACACGGGTTCACCTGAAGTTCAAGTCGCTATTCTGAGCGCACGTATCAAATATCTGACCGAGCACCTGAACAAGCATAAAAAAGATTTCGCAACCCGCCGTGGTCTGATCAAAATGGTGGGCCGCCGCCGTAAATTGCTGCGTTACCTGTTAAACAATGCCCCTGAGCGTCATGCCCAGTTGGTAGAACGTCTCGGACTCAAAAAATAAGCTGGTTAACTATTAACCGCGAAAGTACAGGTAATGATTGAATGAATATAACCCCCGAATTCACTGAATTTGAGGTGGGGGGAGAAGTTATTCGCATTGAAACAGGGGTTTTGTCTCCCCTGGCCAATGCTGCCGTGATCGTCCGTTCTGGCGAATCCATGGTCTTTGTCGCTGCTGTCGCTACAGCCGAACCCAAAGATATCGACTTCATGCCCCTTACTGTTGACTACGAAAGCAAGATGTATGCGGTAGGCCGTTTCCCCGGTGGTTTTATCCGCCGTGAAGGCCGTCCCCCAGAAAGCGCCACTTTGAGCGCCCGTCTGATTGACCGTCAGATTCGTCCGCTTTTCCCCGATGGTTTCCGCAACGAAGTGCAAGTGGTTTCTCAACTGCTCTCCAGCGACCAAGTGGTTCAGCCAGATATTCTCTCTTGTATTGGTGCCTCTGCAGCCCTGAGCATTTCCAATATTCCCTTCGATGGCCCCACCGCCGCCGTGCGGATTGGCCGTATCGATGGAGAATGGGTCATCAACCCCACCTTCCCGCAAATGGAAGACAGCGAACTCGATCTGATTGTCGCTGGAACCGATGATTCCATCAATATGGTGGAAGCCGGTGCCCAGATGGTCAACGAAGATCTGATGCTTGAAGCGATTACCATCGCCCATCAAGAAATTCGCCATATTGTCGCCCAGATCAAAGCCTTCGCTGAGCGCTTGGGCAAAGCCAAAATGGCTCCCCCGCTCTATAGCGTGGATGAACGCATCCTGGCCTATGTGCGTGAACAGGTTCAAGGGCCCATGCTGGAAGCCATGCAGATAGTGGACAACAAAGCCCGCAGTGAGCAGATCAAAGTGATTCGCAAAGCCTTTGAAGCCCACGTGGCAGAGCTCTCTGATGAGAGTGAAATCAAAGCGTTGATTGCCGAACGCGGCAAAGATATCGGCAACGCCTTCTACAAAATTGAAAAAGCCATGATGCGCGCAGCGATCCTCGATAAGGGTGTCCGTATCGATGGCCGCCAGCCAGCAGATATCCGCCCGATTCACTGTATGGTGGGCATGGTTCCCCGCACCCATGGTTCGGCCATATTTATGCGTGGAACCACCCAGGCACTGTCCTTGACCACCTTGGGCTCACTCAGTGATGCCCAAATGCTGGATGGTACAGATCCTGAAACCAGCAAGCGTTATCTGCACCACTATAATTTCCCCGGCTATTCCGTGGGCGAACCCAAATTTCTGCGTGGCCCCGGCCGCCGCGAAATTGGCCACGGCAACCTGGCTGAGCGCGCAATTCTGCCTATTCTGCCCAAGGAAGATGAATTCCCCTACGCCATTCGCGTCGTGTCTGAAATTCTGAGTTCCAATGGTTCAACCTCAATGGCCAGTACCTGCGCAAGCACCCTGACCTTGATGGATGCCGGTGTGCCCATCAAAGACATGGTCGGTGGCGTCGCCATGGGGCTGATCAAAGAAGGCGATCGCTATGCCGTTCTGACTGATATTCAGGGCGTCGAAGATCACCTCGGCGATATGGACTTCAAAGTGACAGGTACCGAACAGGGAATTACGGCTCTGCAAATGGATATCAAAATCGACGGTTTGGATATGAATATCCTCAAAACCGCCCTGGAACAGGCGCGTGTCGCCCGTTTGCATATCCTTGGCAAAATGCGTGAAGCCCTCGACAAACCCCGTCCTGAGCTTTCAGCTTACGCGCCACGGATTCTGACCATGCAAATCAACCCCGAAAAAATTGGGGCAGTGATTGGGCCTGGCGGCAAGATGATCAAACAGATCGTCGAAGAAACCGGCGTCAAGATCGATATCGAAGACAGCGGCATTGTCTTTATCGTAACGCCTGACCAGGAATCTGCCGATGCAGCCCGCAACTGGATTCTGCGTTTGACCGAAGAAGCCGAAATTGGCAAGATCTACGAAGGCAAAGTGGTGCGTTTAACTACCTTTGGTGCCTTTATCGAAGTTCTCGCTGGTCAGGATGGTCTGCTGCATATCTCCAAAGTGCCGGGCCGTCCCCGTCATATTGAAGACGTCTTCTCGGTAGGCGAAACCGTACGTGTCCGCGTAGCCGAAATTGATGCCCAAGGCCGTATCAACCTCAGCCTGGAACAGGAAGTGGAAATCCGCGAAAGCGAACATCCCGAACCTGTCCGCAGCGGCGCTCCCCGTGGGGATCGTGATCGCGGTGAACGGGGTGGTGACCGGGATCGTGGCGGAGATCGCGACCGTGGCCCTCGCCCCCCTCGCAGTGGTGGCGGCTATCGCGGCGACCGAGGCGGCGACCGAGGCGGAGACCGTGACCGTGGCGGAGACCGTGGTGGAGATCGTCGTCGTTAAGAATTACACCCGCAGACTCCTTTTAAAGGAGTCTGCATAATGCAAGAAGGCCCTTTGCCTGCACAGCTGTATCAGGTGCTTTTCAGCCAGATACTGATGCCCCTGATGCTGACAGACAGGGCCTTCAGCCATTTTTTGGATCTCAATCAAGCGGCAGCCCGCCTGCTCGGGCTGCCTTCAGCAGAGATCTTCAATCTCAGTCCAAATCAGTGTTTACCAGATATTCATGCCGATCTGGACTTTCAGAATCCCTTTCAAAGTCTCCTGCGCACAGCGCAGGGAAACCTGCAAATCATGGTTTATCCGAGCGTACTAAAAGAATATCTCTGTCTGGCTTTGCTCCCACTGACCGAAGAACAGCAACTCCAGGCCGATAACCAACGCCTGCAAAACCTCAGCCAACGCAAAAGTGAGCTGATCGCCAATCTCTCGCATGAAATCCGCACCCCCCTGACCGCTATTTTGGGTTGGCCCGAAATCCTGATTGACTATCCCGGCCTGCCCGACAGGGTCTATCAGGCCGCCCAGGCAATTGAAAAAGAAGGGCAATTGGTCTATGCCCTGGTAGAGGATCTGATGGATCTGAGTAAAATCGAGGCCGGACAAATGCGTCTGGATATCCGGGCTGAAAATCTGAGTGAAGTGATTCGCAACGCCGTTGAAATGCTGATTGAAAAAGCCAACGAGAAAAAACAAATCCTGGAACTGGATCTGCCTGAAACGGATCTGATTGCTGAAATGGATCCGCTGCGAATTACCCAGGTCTTGCTCAATTTATTGACCAACGCCCTTAAATTCACTCCCGAAAAAGGCCATATTCAAGTGGCCGCTCGGCTTGAAGAAAATGAAATCCTCATTTGGATTCGGGATACGGGTGTGGGTCTGCGCAAAGAAGATCATGCGCTTATTTTTCAGCGTTTTCAACGGGCTGTTGACGCAGAGGCTTTTGACGGAGCAGGCATTGGGCTCTCACTGGTACAAAAATTCGTTGAACTGCATGGGGGCCGCATTGGGGTTGAAAGTGAACATGGCAAAGGCTCTACTTTTTGGTTTACCTTACCCGTTTCCTAGACTGTTCCGTCTAAGACCTGAGCGACCCCGGCTTAAAAAATACCCTTTTCAGGAATAACAAAACCGAGTAAAAAACTTAATATATTCATTCACTCAGAGTCAAAAACAACAACTATTTATCTGTCTGTTTTTAAAAGCTTCTCTTCTCAGCATCAGAATAAGCCTGTATAATCTTTTAACCTGCAATAAATCCTGCACCCGATAAGGCATCTCCCATTCTCATTTATTTCATATTCAGGTAAACAAACAGTGTCTTCAAAAGCTGAATCCAAACCAGAACAATGTCCACAGTGTGACAATATGACCCTTACCATCTTGCCTGGCGCAAAGCGCAAAACCTGTTCTTTGTGTGGTTATACTGGCCAAGAAACCATCAGCCGAGATGATGAAGAAGAAAATACACGCACCCCTTCTTTTCGCATGGTCTCAAACGCAGAGCTCTCACGCTATAAGGGCAAGAAAAAGGGAACCACCCTCCATCTGTCCTCGCTTATTTGGATAGCGCTCTTGGCAACAGCCGTCTATGTGGGTCTGCAATACTATTTTCATGAACCTGAAGAGCTTGAAGGCCTGCATCGCCTGGAGCAAAACTATCAAAATCTCAACCGCTACATGGCCAAAGAAGAACTCAAAGCCCCATCAGCGCGTCAAAAAACTCGCAAGGAGCTCAAACAGGATCAAAAATCTGTGCTTCGCCTCAAAGTCAGCCCTTGTCTTGATGTACCGCGTTTAAGTCTCATCAAACTCTATGATTATTATGATAAAAGTCTGGCAAAACCCAATTATAAAGTGGGAATGAAGTCTCGCTATGCAGTCAATACCGGCATGAGATTCATCACGGGAATTGAAAAATGCAAAGAGAACTATGAGCAAATCCAAAACAAACAGCAAGAATAAGCTCTTGGCTGCT
The DNA here is from genome assembly GCA_002783405.1 of bacterium (Candidatus Blackallbacteria) CG13_big_fil_rev_8_21_14_2_50_49_14. Taxonomy (NCBI): domain Bacteria; phylum Candidatus Blackallbacteria; species bacterium (Candidatus Blackallbacteria) CG13_big_fil_rev_8_21_14_2_50_49_14. The sequence continues at coordinate 47,407 of PFGG01000078.1, forward strand.
CTTTGCTTGTTCAGCTTGTAAATCCAGGCTAGACTGAGTCACTTTCAAATGGAATAATTCTTTCAAACAAGAGAAGGTTGTTAAGCACTTATGTCTGACTCACTTCAACCCGCTCCCCGCAAAGTTGGTTTTGCAGTAAGAACAGGCGCACTTTTCGGCGGTTTTATCAACCAGTTTGGCTGGGCTTTCTTCGCTTTCTCCTTGATTTTCGTTTGGATTTTCAGTCTCGAAACGCTCTCGACACAGCTCAGGTTCAATCATCCACTGCAAACGGCCCAAGCCCGGATCATTGAGGTCAGATACGCCTCAGCCAAAGAAAACAAAGTCAAAGTTTACGCCCATGAATTTGCCTTTCAGTATCAGGGCAAAAACTATACAGCCGTTTCCTATGCCACAGGTCAGGAATTGCCCCTGAAAACGCCTGTTTCAATCGAATTCAATCCTGAAAACCCAGAAACCGCCCGGATGACCCAAGCCGGATTCCGTGCAACCACCTTTCATAGCTGGGTTGCCTATCCTGTGCTGTTTTTCCCCATTGCCGGTCTGCTTGTATGGGGGGCGGGTTTCAAACGGGGCTTGAAAATTCTGAAATTGCTCAAAAACGGAAAACTGACCACGGCCCGCCTGATCTCACAGAAAGAGACTGGAGCGGTGGTTAAAACGGGGAGCACAGAAGCCCCTATCTATCAGCTGATTTTTGGCTATGAAGTGCATGGTAAAAGTTTTGAAACAGCCCTCAAAACCCATGAAATCGAAGCGATTACCGATCAGTCTCTTGAAGAAATTCTCTATCTGCCTGAAAACCCAGCCAATGCCTATCTGGTAGATGCCATTCCCGGAAAACTGCTCCGTGAGCAGGGTCTGTTTCAAAGTACCCAGCCATTCAAAAACCTGCTCGCTTTGGCCCTGCCGCTGCTCTCGGCAGGTATGCTGCTCTTAATGGTTTTGAGCTTGCTTTAAAAGCACTCACAAAGCAAAGGCATGAATCGCCCAGATTTGCTACAATGCATGCACACTCACCGACAGGAAACGAACCATGCTGCGAAAAGTTCTCGTCGCCAACCGAGGCGAAATTGCGATCCGAATTCTCCGTGCCTGCCAGGAAATGGGCATAGCCACTGTGGCTGTTTATGCCGAAGACGACCGCCAGAGCAAACATGTACGTCTGGCTGATGAAGCCTATCTTCTGCCCGGCAGCCAACTCAGCGAAACCTATCTGAATATCCCTGCCTTGGTTGAAATTGCGAAAAAATCAGGTGCAGAAGGCATTCACCCTGGCTATGGCTTTTTATCTGAAAATGCAGCCTTTTCCCAGGCCTGTCGTGAAAATGGCATCGTCTTTATTGGCCCCTCCCCTGAAGTGATCGAGGCCATGGGCAGCAAACTGCTGGCCCGTGAACGGATGCAAAATGCGGGCGTGCCGATTACCCCCGGCAGCCCCCGCCTGAGCACCCTCGAAGAAGCCCAGCACTGGGCTGAAAAAATCGGCTATCCTTTGCTGCTCAAAGCCAGTGCTGGTGGTGGGGGCCGGGGCATGAAACGGGTCATGAACGCCGAAGAACTGCCTGAAGCCTATGCCGCCGCCATGCGTGAAAGCAAGAGCTATTTCGCCGATGATACGGTTTATCTTGAAAAACTGGTGACCCGCCCCCGCCATATTGAAGTACAGATTCTGGCCGATACCCACGGCCATGTGATTCATCTGGGGGAACGCGACTGCTCGGTACAGCGCCGCAATCAAAAACTGATCGAAGAAACCCCCGCCCCCCATCTGCCTGCAGAGGTGCGTCAGGTGGTTCTCAATGCCGCCGTGGCAGGGGCTAAAGCCATTGGTTATACCGGTGCTGGCACCTTTGAATTTGTGGTTCAAAACAGCCAGGACGCCTATTTCATGGAAGTCAATACCCGCCTGCAGGTCGAACACCCGATTACGGAGATGGTTACCCGCGTGGATTTGGTCAAAGAACAATTGCGGATTGCTTCGGGCTTGCCCCTGAGTTACAGCCAGGATCAAATTCATTTTGAAGGCCACGCGATTGAATGCCGCATCACCGTTGAAGATTCCCGCCAAAATTTCAGACCCGTTCCCGGCTTGATCTCGCTTTATGAAGAACCCGCTGGTTTTGGTGTGCGTGTAGACAGCATGCCCTACAGTGGCTACGATATTCCCCGCAGTTATGATTCCCTGCTCGCCAAATTGGTCACTTGGGCCCCCAGCCGTGAAGAAGCCCTGGCGCGCATGCAACGCGCTCTGAAAGAGTATCGGATTGAAGGCGTCACCACCCTGATCCCCTTCTTTCAATGGGCTTTGAATATGCCCGCCTTTGCCGAAGGCCATTACGATACCAGCTTTGTGCCCAGCTATTTTGAGCCTGGGCTTCTGCCCGAAGCCGCTCCCAGCGCCGCCCCCGAAGAACCCCCTGCCCGCCAGCGCGAAGTGGTGGATGTCGAAGTCAATGGCCGCTATTTTCAAGTGGCGCTGTATTTGCCTGAAGCAGGAGCGAAAACAGTCACAGCCACCCCCTCTGGCCAGACGGCACGCCCTGCCGGTGCGAAATCCAACCGCAAAGACAGCAATCAGGCCCAAATCCCCGCCCCCATGGCAGGAACCGTTGTCAAAGTTGCGGTTCAGGCCGGTCAAACCGTCGAAAGCGGTCAATTGCTCTGCATTATCGAATCCATGAAAATGGAAAATGATATCCTCTCTCCCCGCAGTGGCACCCTTAAAAACGTGGCGATTGCAGCTGGAGACAAGGTTCAAGCCGGAGGCGTGCTGATGGAGTTTGAACCCGCGTAAACTCCTTTTGATCTTTAAAACTCGGTAAAGGCTAGCAAAATTCAGCTCCTCAGAGCCTATAATAGCAATGAAGACAAGATCGGGAGGATGGAACAAGCAACCATGGGAGACATCAAGCGCCTGGGCAGTGGCTTTTCAATTTCCGCTGCGTCTCCTATTTTTCGCTCTTCGCTCTCACTGCCCAAGGTAGAAATGGGCGCTATCCACCTGCCTGAGGTCTCTAAAACCCAGGTTTTGAACCAAATGACCCCGAAAACAGCCGCAGTCGATCAGGCGCTCTTTGATTCATTTTACAACCTAGAGCAAACTCAATCCAATGCCGCCATGACACTTAAAACCCGCGATGGTCGCTCAATTCCCGCCTCTAAATACCTTGCCCCTGATGAACTGAAACAACTGGCTCGCTTGCCCAATTATTACCAAATCAAAATCCTGAATGTCAGTGCAGCCAAAGGAAGCAGCCAAATCCAAAACCAATTGCGCGCCAATATCAAGTCCGTGATTCAAGATTTAAGCAAAGGCGCAAATATTCAGTTTTCAGAGCAGAATCAACGCCAATGGAGCGTGCGCAACCTACTCGATCTGACCAACGCGATTCAGCAATTGCCCCTGGCCCACCGCAAACAACTCGACGGCGTCAATTTTGTCAGAGACAGTGAACCCGCCTTTGGCTATAAGGATCATGCCCCCGACCTGATGGAGAAAATGGCAAACAAAATGGTAGCCGGCCATTACGATCTGAAGAGCCGCTCTGTAATTCTCTATGATCGGGGCGTTCAGGACAGCTTTCCCAACCTGGACAGCGAAATGGAGCAAAGCATGCGCGCGCTCTCAAACTGCTCCTGTAATAATTGTGAGCCTCAACAACTGGATCCTGAACTGCAAAAATCGCTCCGTTCAGCCAGCCCGCAGGCCAAGCCGACAGAAATCCGCAACCTGCAAAGCATGCTGAACCCCTATTTAATTGGCAGGGGTCGGCCCAGTATTTCAGAAGATGGGGTCTGGTCGGCTCAAACCGAACAGGGCATTCGTACTGTACAGGCCCAATTACTTGAAAAATATCTCAACGCCAATGTCCCCCTGTCTTTAGCTCAAAAACAGGAACTGCAGCAATTGCAAGACTTGGCTGCCTCGCCTCAATTTGGCATGATTACCCGTGTCGTCAACCTGAAGGACCGCATGAAAAACCTCGATAAAATCTCCGAACCCCATGTTCAAAAACTACTGCAAGAGCTTGCCAAAAGCCAGTTTGGTGAAGCCTCCCTGCAATTTTTGCTGCGCGACGTTTCTGACGCTTTTCGCGCCAACCCCCAGGTTTCACGCACCGAAGAGGTCATGATTCATGAGATGGGCCACCATCTGCAACTGGGGCTTTCAAATGAGAACGAATATATTGCAGAGTTTGGCAAACTCTCCAGCTGGGTGGAACGCGCAACAGGCGAAGCCGCCGATGGCTATATTCAGGGCTCCAGCACCTCAGAGGACATGGTCGATGTGTATAACCAACTGGCTTCTGGCACCCGTCTGGATGAGGGCCATTATGGCCTGAAGCTGACCCCCCAGGAACGCAGCCAAGTCTTTGTAACAGAATACGCCTCCACCGATCCCATGGAGGATTTTGCTGAATCGTATAAAACCTATGTGCTCAATCCCGTACAACTGATGGAAAGCTCACCTGAAAAATTCTTTTTTATCAATGCCCTGCCCACGATTCAAAGCCGCAAAATGGGCAGTGGAGCACAGGAAAAAACGCATTACCAAAACAGCGCAGTGATCGAATATGCTCGCGCAGCCCTGCGCAATCAATACCGCACCAACCCGACCCAAGCCCAAGTCGATGGTTTTATTCGCCAACATTTTGAAAATATGATTGGCACAGGTGCTTCACCACGCCCCTTGAATCTTTCTGCCGAAACCGTACTGGCGATTGTCGATACCCATCAGGATCTGCTCAAAGCCGTGAATATGCCCTATATCTCCACAGAAAAGATCCGGGGCAAGGGAGATGCTGATTATACCGTCTTGCGCCAGATACACGAGCAAACGCTGAACCTGATCAAATCCCATGGCAGCGACAAAGAAGCCAAAGACTTTTTCTATGGCTTTACCAACCCCAATGAAATTGAAAGACGCTTTCCCAAAGCCTCAGCCACCATGCGTGAAAATCTGAAAGATCCGGCCTTTGCGTCGATGATGCTGGCCTTGGGTAAAATTGGGGGTTATGCCTCTGTCATCAACCAGGGCAAAAGCATTGATATGCAAGACCAGCAAAGTTATCAGGATGCCAAAGACTATTTCAGCACGGCGCTGAAACAACCCTCTGCCCTGCTCAGCAAACAGGCTCTGACCCAAAGTTACAATCTGCTGCGCGGCCTGAGCAGTGAAATGGTCAATCCTGAAGACCGCAAAATTGCACCCGCCCTGCAATTTTTTCGTACCTTGGAAGCAGATCCTGCCGCAGCTTTTCCGGAAGGCTGGTATCAATTCCCCGATGAATTCAAGGATATGCTGCGCAATCAGCGCTTTATTCAATCTATTTCAGGTGATGGCGGGCGCTACCTGCCCTCTGCGGAAGTCACCCGCGAGACCCTGCAAAAATTAATGGAAATGGTTGAATTCCAACGCGGTATTGAAATGCTGCGCAACGGTTAAAGCGAAGCTTCCAAGACTTCAGGCTCGGCCCGCAGAGGGATCTGCCTTTGGGAAAACAAACACTGCAACTGAAAAGGCGTGAGTTGGGTCATGCGCAAAACCTGCCCCAGATTCAAACGTTTCTGGCGATAGAGCATCAGGGTAATTTCAAGCGCCATTTCCTCTTCACTCATGCCCAGGGTATTCAAGGTCTTATCAGAGATCATCAGGCTCATTCGGTATTTCCCTTCAATTTGCAGTTCGCTGGCTCCCTTTAATTATTAAGTAATATGAAGTAACTTGTCAATTGGTAAAGTTGCGAAATTCCAGCAAATTCAAGCCCAACACTCATAACATGGTATAGGGGTCAATATCCACAATCAGACGTTGAACCTCAGCAGCATGACTGCGCGCCAATTTGCGCAAAGCAGGGCGCACATGCTGAAGATTGGGAATTTTGAGCATCATCTGCACCAGAAACAAACTGCGTATCCGGGCAATCGGCGCAGGCGTCGGGCCCAAAATCTGTAAATCTGGCAAATTCTCCTGCCGCAGCGCTTGCGCAAAGTGTTCAGCCACCTGCTGGGCCTGCTCCTGGCGAGGGTGCACAAAGACCAAACGCACCAGGCTGCCAAAGGGCGGGTAAAGCAAGTCTTTGCGCAAGCTCAGTTCTTCCTGCGCAAAGGCAGAAAAATCGTGGCGGATGGCATGGCGAATCGCCATATGCTCAGGGGCATAGGTCTGTAAAAAAACACGTGCAGGCAGATCTCCCCGCCCACCTCGGCCTGCAGCTTGGGTCAAGAGCTGAAAGGTACGTTCGGCAGCACGAAAATCGGGAAGATTCAAGGCCAGATCGGCCACCATCAGCCCCACCACTGTCACCTTCGGAAAATCCAGGCCTTTGGCGACCATCTGGGTGCCAATCAAAACGTTGGACTGACCCGAGCCAAAACTTTCAAGCAATTCCAAATGGGCGTTTTTATTGGCTGTGGTATCACGGTCCATGCGAATCGTGCGAGCCTGAGGAAAAAGCTTGCGAGTCATTTCTTCAAGCTTCTGAGTGCCCAAACCAAAGGTATGAATCGCCACACTTTTACACTTGGCACAGCGCTCAGGCATGGGGCAATGGTAATCACAATAATGACATTTCAAGCGCTCTTCACTGCGGTGGTAGGTCAAACTCACCGCACAAAGTGGACAGTGCAGGGTTTCTCCACAACTGCGACAGAGCACACTGGCCGCATAGCCCCGCCGGTTCAAAAGTAGAATCACCTGTTCATCGCGTTGAAGTGCAGCTTCAATTGCCAGCCGCAAAGGCGGGCTGAAAGCTGAAGCCTTGCTGCCATTAAAAACCGTTCGCATATCCACCACGCTGACAGGCGGCAGGGGTTGGGCATGAATCCGCTGGGGCATTTCAAGATAGGGAATCTCACCGGATTGGGCCCGCTGCCAGGTTTCAAGCCGGGGGGTGGCACTGCCCAAGAGCACCAGCCCACCCGTCAGCCACACCCTTCCCATCGCAAGGGTGCGGGCATCATAGCGCAACCCATTGTCCTGTTTATAACTCGATTCATGCTCTTCATCAATCACAATCAGGCGCAGCTTCTGAACCGGCGCAAAAACTGCCGAACGTGCCCCCACGACAATCGGTGCATCCCCATCGCGGATGCGCTCCCATTCATCGAGGTATTCCCCTTCTCCCAGGCCACTGTGAAGAATCGCCACCTGTTCTCCAAAAAAACCGCGCAGCCTTTGCAACATCATAGGCGTCAGGGCAATTTCTGGCAATAAAAAAATACAGCTGCCGCCCTGCTCCACCACACGGGCCATGGTATGCATATAGACCTCGGTTTTGCCGCTGCCTGTCACCCCATGCAAAAGCGCCAGGGGTTCAGGTTGGGGAGGGCTTTCAAGCAAAAGCAGCAGTTTGGCCAGCACCTGCTCCTGGGTTTCGGTCAGTGGGGGGCGTTCACTCTGAATCTTGCTGGAAAGTGAAGCCAGGGGCACGCGGCGCATGCGGGCATTGGAAATTTCAACCGCCCCTTTTTCTTCGAGTTTATTCACCAAACCCGCATTGGTTTCAGACTGATCCAGCAATTCAGCCAGACTGAGATAGCCCCCTGCCTGGCGCAGGGTTCGCAGCACACCGGCCTGGCGCGGCGTCAGCCCGGTAGGTTCACGCAGATAGGTCACAAACAGGCGGGTCAGGGGCTGTACTTTGGGCTGAATCTGGTCAAAGACCTCAATCAGACCCTCCTGGCGCAGGGTGTCCACCCAGCCCTGAAAACGACCTCCGAATTTGCGTTTGCAGCCTTGCCAGGTTTTCCAGCTGGGGGCTGAAGAAATCAGGTATTTGCCAAAATCAACCAGGTCAGGCTGCAGCAGATAGCGGCGTTCAAGCTGAGCCACAAACTCCGCCACCGATCCCAGGGGAGCCAGCAAACGTCTGACAGACCCCGTCAATTGACGGGGCAGAGCCGTAGACAATACCTGACTGAGCGAACAGAGATAATAGGCTGAAATCCAGTGTAACCACTTGAGAAAGGCCGGCTCCAGCAATTGTTGTTCAGAAATTGTCTGCAGCGGGCGGGTTTTCACGGGCGGGGGGGATTGATGCAAACGCACAATATAGCCCAAACGCAGACGGGAGCCGAAAGGAACCGTGGCCTGTTGTCCCAGACCGATTTCTGGCCGCAGGGTTTCGGGCACACTGTAGGTATAGATTTCCCGCTCCACATGGGCGGGCAGATCTTCAATCAAAACATCGGCATAGAGAACGGGTGGGCTTGCATGCATAATTTCAGTGTACCAGGGGGAAGCAAGGCCAGGATCAGGTAGACAGGTTAAGTTATACAAAAGCTGACTGATTCTTAATTTAAGCCCAATTTAATCAAAACAGCCCACAATAAAGACAAACAGGAATTAACTATTTATTAATTTTTACTTACCTCAATTATAAGAATGTTTGGCGCACCGCTTCACGATAATGAACTTATAAAGCTCAAGTGAAAAAAAATTAAAGAGGAATAGATTCATGGCAGGAAGTATTCAGTTTTCAAACCAACAATGGTTGACCCGCGCACTCGATAAAAACAATAACAATATCATGGACGAACTCAAGGTCGACCCCCGTGTCAAAGACAAGGTCGATACCGACAAAGACGGCCAGATCAGCCGCAGCGAATTGACTTCTGCCCTGCAGAATGATGCCGTTGAAATCAGCCAGGGCACGATCACCGAAAGCAAAGGCATGCAGATTTTTACCAACGGGCTCGAAACCCTGAAAAATGTCCATGCCACCGCCACCAATTCCTGGGGCCATGTGTTTACCCCCACCTTCTTTCAAGACGATACCCTGCCTGAGCGCTACAATAAACTCGTAGACAGCAACCGCGCCTATACTTCGGCCATCAGCCGTCAGGAAAGCGCTCTGCGCTCGGTGCGCGATATGACCGCCCATGCCAGCGATGCCACCTCCCGTGCCCTGAATATTCAAGCCAGCACCGCTCTCAACAGTGCCAGCTGGCGTACCTGGACCGGCACCTTTCAAGATTTGCTCTCCATGGGCAACAGCTCCGATGAAGGCACCGTGCGTCAGATGGAAATGGCAAATACCAA